>PYEQ01000342.1 GCA_003017785.1 filamentous cyanobacterium CCP5
CAAGCTTCTGAAACTGACATCAAAAACTGGTTCGCTCATTGCTGCTATTGCTCCTAATAATTATGCAAACCGCTATATCTCCGGTTAGCTCTCAGACCGTTTTTCAAAAAAATCTGGATTCTATCAGATAAGAAAATCTACTGCCACACTTTGTATGGAATAGGGCCATTAACTAGCTTTTTTGGCATCCGTGGCTAGACTGTTGCTTGCTCACATATGAAAAGCCTCAGTTATGGAAGCCGAATCCGCTAAAATCATCAAAGTCAACAGCACCGGAAATCATCACCACGCCTCTTTATTAATCAATCCAAGTCACCGGAAGGTTTCAGCGGGGACTGTCTTGAACTATTCCGATAATGGCCTGATAGGTATCAAGATCAATGCCGAAGGGCGGGCCATCGGTACATTTGCCCACTCAGGCAATACCCACTATTTGCGAGGAGAACTAGATAGTGACGGCCGGTTTCGAGGAAGCTTTCTGGACAAACAGTCGGGAGTTGAGATCGCTTTTTCTTCTGACAAGAGTCAGCTGATGGAGGGCAACCTTCCTACCGGAAGCCTTGAGATGGCCGGTGAACATTATTCGACTTCTTTAGCGCTTGATGGGGAAGGAAATATTTCAGGCAACATTGAGTCTCAGTTGACCCCCTCATCAGCCTTCAGGATAGAGATGCGGAGCGGCAGAGTATGTTCTGGAGTTGTCACCCACAATGGAGAGCATCATACGACCAGTATTTCCCTAGATGAAGCAAACTGGGGAGCAGAAATTTCTTCTGATGATGACGATATGAGGTGGTCAATCGGTATTGAGAAAGGCATTGCTGGGATGAGAGGCGATATCAAATTCAAGCATTCATTCTAAATAACGACTTCAGAATAAATAGGTAGACAGCATAATGAACAACAAAAACCCTGATGAAATAGCAATCAAGGCTCAACGCATCGTTAGCGACTATTTAACACGGCAAGACGAGCTGAGCCGAAAAATCGACGAAATTTGCGATCGCATCAATACCAAGTTACGAGCCGCAGACAAGCAGGCTAAAACGAACCCAGAGACTAGGGAGAAGAGTAACAAGGGAGGGAACTCCTAGCCGCCCCCAAGCATTCTCGAAGCTATGGGCATATCGCCCTACCTCCAATGCATTAGCATGAAAGAACTGTTTCCCTGACTCCGCGATCGCCCATGGCCTCCGAAGCCGCCCTCACCCCTCAAGAAATTGCCGCCGCCGTTGAGCGTCGGCGCAATTTTGCGATTATTTCCCACCCGGACGCCGGTAAAACCACCCTTACGGAAAAGCTGCTGCTGTACGGAGGCGCAATCCACGAGGCGGGGGCCGTCAAGGCGCGGCGGGCCCAGCGCCATGCCACCTCCGACTGGATGGAACTGGAGCAGCAGCGGGGCATTTCGATCACCTCCACGGTGCTTCAGTTCGACTACAAAAACACCATTATTAATCTGCTGGATACCCCTGGCCACCAGGACTTCAGCGAAGACACCTACCGCACCCTGGCCGCCGCCGATAACGCGGTGATGCTAGAAGACGCCGCCAAAGGTTTAGAGCCCCAAACCCGCAAGCTGTTTGAGGTGTGCAAGCTGCGATCGCTGCCTATCTTCACCTTCTTCAACAAGATGGATCGCCCGGCCCGGGAGCCCCTGGAGCTGCTGGATGAAATCGAGCAGGAACTCGGCCTGCAAACCTACGCGGTGAACTGGCCCATCGGCATGGGCGATCGCTTCAAGGGCGTATTCAATCGGCGCAAGCGGCAGATTCACCTGTTCGAGCGCACCGCCCATGGCACTAAAGAGGCCAAGAGCAACATCATCGATCTGGGCGACCCCCGCATCGAAGACTTACTCGACCAGGATCTTTACTACCAGTTCAAAGAAGAACTGGAGATGATCGAAGAAATCGGCCCCGAACTCGACATGGAAGCCGTCCATGGGGGCAAAATGACCCCCGTGTTCTTCGGCAGCGCCATGACCAACTTCGGCGTCCAGCTATTTTTAGAAGCCTTTTTGGACTACGCCCTGATGCCCGGTGCCCACAACAGCACCGCCGGGGAAGTATCCCCCGACAACCCCGACTTCACCGGCTTTGTGTTCAAACTCCAGGCCAACATGGACCCCAAACACCGGGACCGGGTGGCCTTCGTGCGAGTGTGCTCTGGCCGCTTCGAAAAAGACATGGTGGTCAACCACGCCCGCACCGGCAAGTCTGTGCGCCTGTCCCATCCCCAAAAGCTGTTTGCCCAGGGGCGGGAATCCCTCACCGAAGCCTACCCCGGTGACGTGATTGGCCTGAACAATCCGGGGGTGTTTGCGATCGGTGACACCATCTACCAGGGCCAAAAATTGGAATACGAAGGCATTCCCTGTTTTTCGCCGGAAATGTTTGCCTACCTGAAGAACCCCAACCCCCCCAAGTACAAGCAGTTTCAAAAGGGCGTCTCCGAACTGCGGGAAGAGGGGGCCGTGCAGATCATGTTCTCCACCGACGAGTCCCGCCGGGACCCAATCCTGGCAGCGGTGGGGCAGCTCCAGTTTGAAGTGGTGCAATTCCGGATGCAGAACGAATACAACGCCGAGACCCTGCTAGAGCCGCTACCCTTTTCCGTGGCTCGCTGGGTGCAGGGAGGCTGGGAAGCCCTGAAAAAGGCCGGACGGCTGTTTAATACCGCCACCGTCAAAGACAGCTGGGGTCGCCCGGTACTGCTGTTCCGCAATGAGTGGAACTGTCAGCAAATCGAAATGGAACACCCCGGCCTCAAGCTCAGCAACACTGCCCCCGTGGTGTCGGGCATGGAGCCGGAAGACCTGTAGGGGATTAGGGCGTAAATTATTCCGTGGAATTGTTAAGAAAAGAAAAGATTCTGTGCGATCGTGTCGGTTTGGATCTTCAAAATCCGGATCCAAATGTCATAATGAAGACCTTAAATTAAACCGTTAAATCAAACCGTTAATTAACAGGTATCAAAATCCTGATAATCTGCATCCGGCCTCCGGGTCGGATTTTTTTTGTCTGGGTTTAGGGCTCCCGGGGCGCTAGACCAAGCAGCCCGTCAATCTGGAAAAAGTCGTCGGTAGCCGCCGTGGTTGCGCTGAGGCTGCGCAGGGTACTTAGATAGTCAGTAATTTCGTAGGACTGACCAGGATCGTCCTGGATGTCTAGGAGGCCGTAGGCTAGTAGCAGGCAGGCTCCGGCATTGAGGTAGAAGTAGCCGTTGTTTGCCTGGGGAAAGCCCGCCGTCGCCGAGCGGAAGGTGGAGTGCTGACTGAGGGGATCAAACGGTATGGGGTTAATCAGTCGGGCCATGGGGCCGCGCCCGGAAGCAAAGGTCAATGTGTCTTCCTGACTCCAGCCATAGCTGAGAACGCTCAGGGGCTCAGGACCGGCCAGGGGCAGGCCCAGGTCGATGGTGGACTCTCCATTGACGATGTCTTCCGTCAGGGGCAGGGCAAAGAGTTCGGCCAGTTCCCGAAAACCGACCAGGGCAGTTTCTGCGGCGGGGCGATCGCTGGTTTGCACCATGGCCCCCAGGGCGATGTAGGCCTCTGGAAGGGCCTGGGTGAACGGGCTGGTTTCGGCGGGAAAAGCAAATAGGGCAAATTCTCCGTCCATCCAGCCGAGAAGCTCCCGGTCTAAATCCAGGCCGGTTGCCAATTGAACAAAATTGCGAGCCGCGTCCAGCCCCGCCCGCGTTTCCTCACTAAAATTTTCCAAAAATGACGCTACAACCTGCCAGGTTCCGGTCAGGTTGTAGCTACTGGCGAGGACATAGGTGGCGGCAGGCAGCTGGTCAAGCAGGCTAGAGGGGGCTGGTTCTGGGCTGGCTAGAGCCGATAGGGCGTCTAGATAAAACCGACTCTGCAACCGCAGCCCCTCCGGCTGCGGATAGATCAGGGCCTCAAAGGTGCCCTCGATTCCCGCTGCCCTGACAGCCTCCAGATCGAAGGGGGGAATAGGTGGAAACGGCAGGGCCAGCTCTCCACTGAACCCACCCTGGCCGTGGCTAAGGAGGCCACCCACATCCCCGTAGGCTGCTGCCAGGGCATTCTCGACCTGGGGCTGATCTAGGGCCCGTTGAAAGTCGGGAAGGTCGGTCAGGGTAGCTGTACTGTCGGGCCGCTGGTCTAGAAAGTGCTTGAGGGCAGCCGGGTTAGCTGCCGCCACCAGCATTTCGGGCAGCAGGGCGATCGCTACCCCAGACGGATCTAGCTGGCCAGGCAACGGTAAAGGAATCTTGGGTAGCCCGATTAGGCCTGTCCTGGCGGCGGTAGGCTGTATCTGAATCGGGCCGAGATCGGCGGATTCCCATGCTGGGGCCCAGTACAGCAGAGGCGTTTGCCGATAGGTTTGGCGCTCCGGTGCCCCTAGGCGCTGCTCCAGGTCCGTTAGGTAGGCATCCCGGCCCGAGCCATCGAGCACCGGCACCAGCATCACCATGGCATCGGTCATCGGGCTCCCAGGGGCTGGCCCTGGGGGCAGTGCCACCACCGCCGTTGCTCCAGCCCAGGTCGTTAAGGTTTCGGCGCTACCGGGCAGATAGGGCAGACCGGGATGAATCGGCCGGTCGTACTCGGCAGCCAGCTTTCGAAACAGCTCAAACTGGGTCAGCCCGGTCCAGGCTTCTGGTCGGGTGTCAATCATCACCGCCAGCGCCGTGTCGGCAGGCAGGTGCTTGGTGAGCGATCGCTCCGGCGGGGTCAGGGCCATCCCTGGCAGGGCCTTGCCCAGCAGGGCGATCGCGGCGCTGGCAGTTAACCATCGGGCTCTGGCAACCATGGCGGTGGCCCCTCCAAATAGTCCCATTAAACCCGCTGCTCTGGAGGACGTCCACGATGGGCCTGTTCCCAGGGGCCAATCTTTTGGCTACTGTATTGGGCATGGGAAGACCCAAGGCCAGAGAGGAAAAGACGATGGCAACCAGAATCGGCGTGATTGGGGGCGGTCAGCTGGCCTGGATGATGGGGCCTGCGGCCGAGAAACTAGAGCTAGAGCTAATTGTGCAAACCGGCAAGGATAGCGACCCAGCTGTAGCGATCGCTCACCAGACCATTTTTGCTGCCGTTGCCGATGCCGAGGGCACCGCTCGTCTCAGCCAGCATTGCGACGTGATCACCTTTGAAAATGAATTTATTGACCTAGAAGGGTTAAAACAGCTAGCCGCCCAGGGGGTCCGGTTTGCCCCAGCCCTGAGCGTCCTAGCCCCAGTCCTGGACAAATACGACCAGCGCCAATTCTATGCAACCATCGGCCTGCCCAATCCCCCCTTCGTTAATCTCGACTCCGAAGCAGATCTGCCCTCCCTCAAAGAAAAAGCCGCTGCCCTCGGCTTTCCCCTGGTGCTAAAAACCCGCCGTCTCGGCTACGACGGCTACGGCACCTTCATTGTGCAAACCCTGGAGGATCTCCAAGCTACCTGGCAGCAGACTGGCTATACCCCGGTCATCC
>PYEQ01000343.1 GCA_003017785.1 filamentous cyanobacterium CCP5
CCCCCGCCGCATCCAGCCTGCCATGATCCCCCAGTCCCCCTGGTAGTGGGGGAAAAGGGTGATGATCGTTTGATCGAGATCTTCAGGGTTTGGGAACCGCCGGTGGTCAAGCAGCACCGCCGGAATACCGAGCTGTTCAGCACGGTGGGCGGCATAGGCATCCGGCTGGTTGTAAATCAGCACCTCGATGCTGGCGACCAGATCTCCACGGGCAATCGCGCCGGCAATGGCGGCCAAATTGCTGCCGTTGCCAGAAGCCATGACTCCGAGCCGGGAAGAGCGGCCCAGCCGCAGTTGCTGAGCAAGGGGGGGGGAAATCAGCGCGACTGACTCAAATTCTGACTGGATGCCATCCGCGGCCTGACTCGTTTCCATCATTACCCCCTCCCCACCGATTCCCAATCGTCGTACCTGATCAACCCCTTCATCCAAATCTGGGGTAGCCCCCTGCAGCTGCCGGGCCATGCGTATAATCACTGCCTCGGGCACCTGCCGCGATCGCTCCCGATTGCGCCGCAGGCAAAGCTCTAGGGGCACATCAAACCAGCAAATGATAATCGGCTTAAAGCCTAGCGATCGAGCTACCGCAACCACAGTCCGCCGCTGACGACGACGGGTATTCGTAGCATCGTAAATCAGCCCCTTGGTCAGGGGATGGGCGATCGCCTGCTGCCAGCGCCGCTGTACTTCCGCCCAAACCACCTGCCATTCACCCTGAGTGGCTTCATCGCCAAACAGCTCCGCTCGAATGGCATCGGTGGAAACTAGGCAACAGTCCGGATACTCAGCAACGTGCTGGGTGGCCCAAGCAGACTTACCGCTCCCCGGCAACCCCACCAGCAGCCAAAATGGAGCCACAGCAGCTCCTAGATCACCATACCGTCAGGAATAACGGCGTTTTTAAGTACCACTACGATGCCACTGCGGATATAGAAACCAAGGTCTTCCCGTTCGGCTTCCTCGATGCCTTCTTTATTGACGATCTGTACATTGCGGCCAATTCGAGCATTCTTATCAACGATCGCCCGCCGAACGATGCTGCCCTCGCCGATGCCCATCGGCACTTTGCCCCGGGTTAAATGGCGGCTGCTCTCAGATAGCGGTTCGTAGAAGTCAGCCCCCATCAGCAGCGAGTCCTCAATCACGCAGTCTGCCTGCACCCGCTGACGTAGCCCAATCACCGAGTGGTTAATGCGGCAGTTCTTTAGCAGACAGCCTTCGGCCACGCTGGACTGGGTAATCTGACAGTCCAGCAGCTTAGTGGGCGGCAGATAGCGAGACCGGGTGTAGATCGGCGCGTCCTCGTGATAAAAGCTAAAGGGCGGCGTCGGCTGAATCGTCAGCGCCATGTTGGCTTCGTAGAAGGCCTCAATGGTACCGATATCCTCCCAGTAGCCGTCAAACAGATAAGCCTGAACGTTATAGTCTCGCGCTGAATTTGGGATAATTTCCTTACCAAAGTCAGTCTGGTCTGGATTTTCCCGCAGCAGCTTGATCAGGGCCTCCCGCTTGAAAACGTAAATCCCCATAGACGCGATAAACGGCTGCTCAACCGCCTGCTCTGGTGACAGCCCGAGCACCGAAGTATCTACCTTCATCTATTCGAGGGCATCCCCTTTAGGCTTTTCAGAAAAATCGACGACGCGGCCAGAGTCGTTGATTTTCATCAGACCAAAGCTGGATGCTTGCTTGTAGCCGATAGGAATCACCGACAGGGTAACGTCAGCTCCCGTATCCCGATGACGGTAAACAAAATCTTTGTAGTCCATCCGGTAGAGGTGATCCCCAGACAAAATCAAATACTCGTCTACATCCCAGGCTTCAAACTGCCAGAGATACTTACGTACAGCATCAGCAGTTCCCTGAAACCAGCTTGGGCTATCGGGCGTCTGCTGAGCCGCCGACACCTCCACAAACCCCTCGGTGAAGTTTGAGAAGCTGTAAGTACGGGAGATATGCCGGTTGAGGGACGCCGAGTTGAACTGGGTGAGGACGTAGATTTTGTGAATCTCGGAATTGATGCAGTTGCTAACCGGGATATCGATCAGACGATATTTACCCGCGAGAGAAACCGCAGGCTTGGCCCGGAACTTGGTTAAGGGGTACAGGCGGGTGCCGGCACCACCACCCAGGATGATTGCGAGAACTTTTTTCACAAGAAACTCCGGAACAGCCAGTAACGACCCTTTACATTCCCCTTTAGTGTCGGACTCGAAGTCACAGATGGCAAGGGGGATCGACCAAGAAAGGGGATCTATGTGATGTGAGTTACGTTGGCTGGCCTATCTGGCGATGGAGACTGTAAACGTTGAGATCGAAATGTCCGGCGTACCCCTGCCCTGGGCAAGCATCTCAGGTGCAAAAGCTTTGTTTAGCGGCGAGTGGATGAGATGGGTTTACAGATTCGTGAAGATGACCTGACGGGGTCAGAAATCGCCCGTTTCCTCGAAGAACACCTCACCGAGATGCGAGAGGTGACACCTCCGGAAAGCGTTCATGCCCTGGATCTAGAGGGGCTGCGATCGCCCGCGATCACCTTCTGGTCGGTGTGGGATGGGGCAGACCTAGTCGGTAGCGGTGCCCTGAAAGAACTTGATCCCCACAGGGGCGAAATCAAGTCCATGCGTACCTCCAGAAAGCATCGGCGGCGGGGAATCGCGGCAAGAATGCTAGAGCATATTTTGCTAATAGCCAAGGCTCGGGAATACGGGCATTTGTATCTAGAAACCGGAGCAATGGAGGCTTTCGTCCCAGCCCGCGCCCTCTATGAGCGCTATGGATTTGGCTATCGAGGCCCGTTCGGAGCCTACATTGAAGACCCTAACAGCGTCTTTATGGTGAAAAAGCTGTAGGGCAGGATTTATATCTGACTGGCTGCCCGCTGGCTGAGCGGAGCCGAAGCCAGCGAGAGCAAGCCAACGCCCTGGCTCAGTCTTCTAGAGACTCTTCCAGATAGCCCTCGGAGTCTTCGATATCTTCTGAGGCGTCGTCATCGATCGCCAACGGCAGTGAGCTGCCGGAGCCGAGTTTCTGGCGTACCGCCTGCTCTAGCTGCTCAGCGAACTCAGGGTGTTCCTTGAGATAAACGATCGCGTTATCGCGCCCCTGGCTGATGTTGTCGCCGTTGTAGCTATACCAGGCTCCCTTGCGGGTAAGAATGCCTTCTTGCTCCGCCAGATCTACGATGCAGCCCAGGGTGGAAATTCCTTCGCCAAAAATCACGTCGAACTCACCGATGCGGAAGGGGGGCGCGACTTTGTTTTTGGCGACCTTCACTTTGGCCCGGATGCCGAATTCCTCAGTGCCCTTCTTCAGGGTTTGAATGCGACGAATGTCAAGGCGGACGGAACAGTAGAACTTGAGGGCGTTACCGCCAGTGGTAACTTCCGGGTTACCGTAGGAGATGCCGATCTTCTGTCGGAGCTGGTTCAAGAAAATCACGGTGCAGCCCGACTTGCCGATGCTGCCGGTAATTTTCCTCAACGCCTGACTCATCAGACGAGCCTGCAAACCCACGTGGGCGTCGCCCATTTCTCCTTCGATTTCGGCGCGGGGTACCAGGGCGGCCACGGAGTCGATGACCACAATATCCACAGCGGCAGAGCGCACTAGCTGATCAACAATCTCTAGGGCGACTTCCCCCGTGTCGGGCTGGGAGATCAGCAGTTCGGCCACATCAACACCGAGATTGCCCGCATATTCCGGATCGAGGGCATGTTCGGCATCGACAAAGGCAGCAACGCCACCGCGCTTTTGGACTTCTGCGATCGCGTGCAGGGCCAGGGTCGTTTTGCCAGAGCTTTCTGGACCGTAAATCTCGATGACTCGGCCTTTGGGCAGGCCACCGCCGAGGGCTAGATCCAGGGTCAGAGCCCCGGTAGGAATAGTTTCCACCTTCATGCGTCCGGCATCCCCGAGCCGCATGATCGCGCCTTTGCCAAAGTTGCGCTCAATCTGGCTGAGCACTAAGTTAAGGGCCTTCGCTTTATCGGGATTACTGGTTGAGGTTTTTGCCATGGGGGGAGAAGAGACTCAAGAACGGTTGCTGAAACGAGAGCCGAAATTGGAACGAATTCTTATACAAATGTACTAGATAGATCCGGTGCCGGTATAGTGATCTCTGAAAATATTTCTAAAGCTTGCCCGAAACGCCTCATCTATCTTGCACTCTGGATGGTGAGTTTGACCTGGAGCCTATGGACGCCTACCTGGATAGCCCCCAAACTATTGCTGCGATTAGCGTTGCAGGACTAACCGACTACCTCCGCGTCAGTTTGGAAGAAGACCCCACCCTGCGTCAGATCTGGGTGATTGGGGAAGTTTCGAACGCCCGCCGCCACCCCAGCGGCTTTTTCTTCACCCTGAAAGACCCAGAAGGCAGCGAATGCGTCAACTGTGTCGTCTGGCGCAGTCAGCTCCCCCGCCTCAGCAGCTTGCCGGAGGCTGGGGATCAGGTGGTAGTGCTGGGCACCGTGCGGGTCTACCCCCAGCGCAGCAGCTACCAGCTGATGGTGTGGCAGGTGCTCCCCAGCGGCGACGGTCTGCGGGCCCTGCGGCTCCAGCGGCTTAAAGAGCGGCTCCAGGCCGAGGGGCTGTTTGATCCGGATCAGAAGCGGTCCCTACCCGCCTATCCCCAGGTGTTAGGGGTGGTCACTTCCGCCCAGGCCGCCGCCTGGGGCGACATCCAGCGCACCCTGGCCCACCACCATCCCGGCCTCCAGGTGATCCTCTCCCCGGCGACCGTCCAGGGGGATCTGGCCCCGCGTTCGATAGAACGGGCGATCGCTCGCCTCGTCGCCGATGGCCGAACCGAAGTGCTGATTTTAGCTCGCGGCGGCGGGGCCACCGAAGACCTGGACTGCTTTAACGACGAGCGAGTGGTGCGGGCGATCGCCACCTGCCCGATGCCCATCGTCACGGGCATCGGCCACCAGCGGGACGAATCCCTGGCAGACCTGGCCGCCGATGTCTGCGCCCATACCCCCACCGCCGCCGCCACAGTCGCCGTCCCGGCCCTGACGGATTTGGACCAGGCCCACCGGGATCGCGCCGCCCTGCTGGTCTACCACCTCAGCCGCCAGCTGACCGCCGCCGAGACTTGCCTAGCCGACCTGGGCCGTCGATTACAGAATTTGCGCTGCGATCGCCAGCTAGCCCAGCAGAGCGATCGCCTCCAACAGCTCCAGCAGCGGCTGATCCGTGACATCCAAATCCAGTTCCAACAGCAAACCCAGCGCTGCACCGCCCTGAAAGAACAGCTCACCACCCTCGACCCCGAAGCCGTCCTTCGTCGCGGCTATGCCCTCGTGCGAGATGCCCAGAATCAGCTCGTCACCGATGCCAGCCAGGTTGAAGTGGGTGATTCTGTAGAGATTCAGTTAGCAAGTGGTCGGTTGAGGGCGGAGGTGAGGGAGAGGGAGAGCTAGGGGAGAGGGGGGATGCGGGGAGATAA
>PYEQ01000015.1 GCA_003017785.1 filamentous cyanobacterium CCP5
CTATGGCTTTGCAGGTATTCGTCTGGGTCTTTGCCCTGGGGAATGTTCAGCACCCGTAGCTGCACGTCCCCCCGGTAGGCCATCGCCGCCACCTCACCGATCGCCCGTTCCGCTGCCTTCACCCCGGCAGCATCGGCGTCAAAGTTAAGAACGATTTGCTTGGATTCGGTGTAGCGCAGCAGCTGGCGCACCTGGGCAGCACTTAGGGCGGTGCCCAGGGCCGCTACAGCGCTGGTGATCCCGGCGGCATGGAGAGCAATCACATCAAAGTACCCTTCCACCACGATGGCTCGGTCATCTTTAGCGATCGCCCCCCGAGCCAGATCCAGCCCGTAGAGGCTCTTACCCTTGTCAAATAGCTCCGTATCGGGAGAGTTAAGGTACTTAGGCTTTTCGTCCCCCAGGGAACGTCCCCCGAAACCAATTACCCGACTTTGAGCGTCGCGAATGGGAATCATCAGGCGATCGCGAAAGCGGTCATAGTAGCCATCCCCCTGCTTGCGGGGCACGATCAGCCCGGCTTTTTCGACTAGCTTTACCGGATAGCGCTTTTGCTCCACCAGATAGCCGTAGAGGGTCTGCCAGCCGTCAGGGGCAAACCCCAGCTGAAACTGCTGAATAGTCTCCTCCGAGAGCTGCCGCTGCGATCGCAGGTACTCCAAGGCCTCTGCCCCGTCCGACTGGTATAGAGCATGCTGGTAGAACCGGGAGGTCACCGCCACAATCTCAAATAGCTGCTCCCGCAGGGTCAGCTTTCGCTGGAGTTCTTGCCGTTTAGAAGGCTCTAAGGTCTGTACTGGCACCTGGTAGCGCTGGGCCAGCTCCAACACCACATCTCCAAAGGGACGGCGGTTCAGCTCCATCAAAAACTTAAAGGCGTTGCCCCCCGCTCCGCAGGAAAAACAGTAGTAAAACTGCTTGCTGGGGCTGACGCTAAAGCTCGGTGAGTTGTCGTTGTGAAACGGGCACAGCCCGACAAAGTCCTTGCCCTGCTTTTTCAGCACCACGTGCTGGGAGACGATGTCGACAATGTCCACGCGATCGCGAACGGCCTCGATGGTGTCGGGATGGAGTCGGGGCGTATCCATGCGATCCTAAAGCGCTATGTTTAGAGTATAAAAGCCTTGATTGAGTCCTCAGCCCGCTAGATGCAGAATGTTAACGGCCAACTCAATTATTCATTGCGCTGGGCAACTTTCTGGGATCGGCCTGACACAGTTTCCATCACAGCAAGCACTGCTTCCCTAGCCGCCAGAATATCCCGTTCTTCGCCCCCCAAATAAAGCCGACCAAAGCTACCGACTGAACTAATCTGCAAAATATTAATCAACGCTGCCTTTTCCGCTTCATTGGCTGCAAGTGAAGCATAGGCCGCGGGTTCCACCTCAAACACGTAGAGGGTTTGCCCCGCCAAAATCATGTTGCCGCGGCGGGTGCGGTTGATCAGCTGGACGTGGTGGGGGTCGAGGTTGCGAATCACCTGGGAAGAAATCACTCGGGGCTGGAGGCGTTCGCGATATTCCACCCCCAAGGCATCCAGCATGGCTCGACCGGCGGCGTGAACTTCTCCCTGCTTGTTGGAGTGCAGCTCTAGCAGGCCGTAGAGCCGCTCAACGATCAACACTCCAGGACGCACCACTGCCGACTTCAGGCCAATGTCCATGATCCGGTTGATCTCGATGCCGGGGGAGATTTCAATCCACAGGGAGGCATCTCCCGGCAATGGCAAAAATCCCAGGGATACCGTGCCCATATAGGCGGCATGTTGTGGCTGGATGTTGTCGATATATACGTAGCTACGAAGTTCGACGCCCAAAGTGGTTTTCCTGCTGAAGTCCCCTGGACAGTATACATGGGTAGATATCCCCAATCGCCTCTGCCTGGATGCCGTTCGCTGAGCACCATGAAAACCGGGTTAGGGATAGCAGGAAGAGAGGCAAGCTGTTCTGAGGACAGTCCTGAGGACGGTACGATCGCTACAGCGGAGGCATCCTTCCAAACGCGCCGTCCTGAAGACTATCCTGAGGCCCCATGGACAGTCCTGAAAGGAGCGATGCGTCGGCGATGGCTAGATGCGAGGGAGCGAAAAGCTCTAAACGCCCAGTGCCTCAGGGATATAGCTGTTAGGCAAAGGGTGGTAGCGGCAGGGATTCTGAAATCACCCTACGTCCTTAGGAATGTCCTGAGGAATGTCCTGAGGACGTGTTAGTATAGGTTCAAGGCTGAAGGGTTTAGGGAGAACGACCTCCACTGGTGGGTAAAGCTCCCGCTGGCGAACAAGTGCCAGAGCGACTGACAGCCCATCACCAAAAACAATGGTGATGCCAGTGCTAAGACCAACATCACCAAAGCTAAAGAAACCAAAGTAACCCAATTAGAGCCAGTTGCTGCTGGCTCTTTTTATTTTACAGGGTGAGCTATAAGTAGGTCTACCTTTTTTCCAGCTTGTGTACTTGCCAAGCGACTTCTCCCCGAGAGGGAAAGCTCAAACGCCTAAATAGAAATCCAGCCTCAAAGAACTGATCGCTGTAGCTCAAAATCTCTTCGGGTTCCATACCAAGCAAGTCAGCTATATCTGAGGTCCTCAAGGGCCAACGTTTTTGCGCGGATTCTTCCAGCTCCCGTAAATAGTCGAGCGGATTTGGTTTTTGGGCTGCTCCTATCTGCTTAAGCACTTCTGCAACGATCTTGCTAATGAATTGGCTCAAATCAGCAGGGAAATTGATCAGGGCTGACGATTCGTTATGAAAGCTGTCATTTGAAGCCCCGTTCGAGCCGGGATTTAGACGTTTTGCTTTAATAAACTCTGGGGCGTTGCCTCCACGCCGAATATGTTCATGGAGTTCGTCCATAAGACGCACCTGTTCAGCTGTGTAATAGGCCCGCTGTCCTACCTTGACCGACTGAATGCCCAATTGGTCAATGCGCTTGTACACCGCACTTTTCACTATGCTGTAGCGCCTAATGACTTGGTCAGGTGTATATCTGTCAATCTCTCCAGAATTCATTGTTTGTTCTCTGGACGGTCCTCAGGATAAGTTTCGGCTAATCGAGAAGAGCAGTTTGCCCTTAGATGAAAAGACTTATATAGTTATGGATTTAGCTCAAATGCGGCGTCTGGGCTTGGTGACCTGCCAGGCAGCTTGGCCGTCGCGGCGGTAGCCGACGCGGGTAAAGATAAACCCGGCATCTTGAAATTGGTCGGGACAGCGCTCGACCTCGGCTGGCGAAACATTAAGCAAGTAGGCAATATGCTCCGTACTCAGCTGCCAGCCGTTACGGGCAGCGCTTTCCAGGTCGCTGTAGGGCTTAATTGGGTCGGGGGCAGGCTGCGATCGCGACATAAAATCTGCCATCGCGCTCATAAATCGGCCAAAGTCTCCTGGTAAAGCCAGACCGGAACCGGCATTCTTACCATTACCGTTGCTGCCATCGCCATTGCGGCCCTTGGCGGAGGACTGGTTGAGCCCCCGGGCTTCGATGAATTCCGCAGCGCTGCCCCCGGTTTCATTGATAAACCGATGCAGACTGTCCATTAGCTCCAGCTGTTCTCGGTTGATGTAAGACTTGTTGCCCACCCTTTCTGGCCGAATACTCAGCTGCTTCATGCGGGTATAGACCGCGCTACGGGCCAGGTTGTAGCGATCATCGAGTTGCGCAACCGGATATTTGTCAATTTCACTGCCAGCCATATTCATCCTCTGGACAGTCCTCAGGATAGTATCTAGTATCGCCTAAAAAACTGTCCTGCGGACAGTCCTCTGGACTTTCTTTACTGGATTTGGCTAAAGGAAATTTAATTTTCCTGGGGATAGTCCTCAAGACAGGCTACAACCCACACTGCTGCTGCAACTCTTGCTGTTTGGCCACCAGCTGCGGGGTCATCCCCAGATCTGCGTCGGCATACAGCCGCTCAAACTCTCGCTGAAAATGAGCGGCCACAGTGGAATTGCGAATCACCAGTAGATTCTCATCGTTGGTGTGGTTGGCGGCATCGCTCCAGTTTTGGGAGCCAATGATTACCGTGTGGCTGTCGATCACGGCGAACTTGTGGTGGAGCTTGTCCCCTGATGGCAGGTTAGCAGTTCCGGCCGAGAGAATAGGCGGCTGCCACGGTCGGTTGTTGGATTCCATGTGGCAGCGGTGATCCGGCAGGGCTGTGCCCAGCATGTCCAGAACTTCGCTGTAGCTGCGGTAGACAAAGCTGCGATCGACGAGGGCTCGAATCTGGACTCCGCGCCGGGCAGTATCGGCTAGCACATCGCTAATGCCCTGATCCGAAAACACGAAGAGGGCCATGTCGGCGCTGCTAGTCGCCTGCTGTAGCATTCTGGCAATCAATCCGTTAACGCTGCCTGTCCAGGGTTTTGTCTCCGAAACCGGAGAAAATTGCACCGTCAGCGCCGAACCGGGAATGGATGCAATGTCTCGATGGGGGCGGTAGGGCTTTTGCAGCCCAAACAGGCTATCTTCTTTCCCCGCTGGCCCGTCGCCCCACATCATTGAGAATTCGTCTTCATACATCTGGGCCAGGGCAGAACTTGCGATCGCTAAAACAGCATTGGCATTACCCCGAGTTTCAGGATCACCAGCGTCCCCATGCACATCGGAAAGCGTCCAGTTGGCGGAACCCACGATCAGCTTTTGGCCGTCAATCACCATGAACTTGTGGTGCATCAAACCACTGCCTTTGGAGCCATCCGCCGTATCGTCGATCATCGGCACCTGGCATTGCTGGAGCTGATAGATGGCATCTCCCTGCTGGCGTTCCTCTAAGCTGATGCTGCCATCTCGATTTAGATCTGCCAGTATCAGGAAATCCTCATATTTAGCCCGGTTGTGGTCGTCCAGTTCGGCAATGCCGCTGGGCTGATACCCGCTCCGGGGCTGGCTGTAGCTATTTTCGATAATCAACCGCACCTGGACGCTAGCAGCGGCGCGATCGCATAACGCTTCTGCTACGAGCGGCAAATTTAGCTCATGTACAGCAATATCTAATGTGCTTTGTGCATGCTGGATCTGATTGATGATCACCTGCTCTAAATTGTCCCCGTAGCGCTCTATTTGGCGATAGGGATCGGTGTAAACGCTAGCCTGATTCTGGTTGAAATAAACCTGAATGTAGGGATCTTGGGGCAGGGGAGTGGAAATTTCTCGCAGGTTAGCGGATCCCCGCAGGGCGTGCCACCCGCTCAACAGCATTAAACCTAAGCCACAGGAAACACTCCACCGTACCCAGGAAGACTTGGGTAAATGCATGACTCACCAGAGCTGATATGCCCTAGTCAACCCAGTTGAATTGGAGCGCTAACGGACGAAAATCAATCGATTCGCTCTAGCTGCCATAAAATTTGATTGCCCTCGCGACGCACCCGAGAAATAATCCAGTTTCGCCAGTTCCATTCCTCGCCACGACTGGTCACAGCACTGGCATTAACATCCATTAAATCAGCCAGTTCTGAGCTGGTAATCAGATAGCCCTGTTTAGCAATCTCATCAGCAATCTGAAGCGTCTCAAGAACACTACGGGTACTCATGACCCGATATTCACGGGGTAATGACTCAGAAGTCTCAGGAATAGGAGTGGCACCTGAATCGGCCATAACTGCTGCTCAACATGAAGATGCCCATATAGTACACAGCCCTTTCCGGCTGCGCAACGGATAAAGATAACTCATTCGAAATTCCAGCATCTGGCTTAGGTGAGATTTTCACCTAGAATCAGCCTCAGCCTTTTGACAGGTTCAGAGCTTCAAAAGAGAGCAATTTCAGCTACGCCGTTGAGGTCATAAGTGAGGACTTGCTATGGTAACCGTGAGCATGGCTTTAGAAGAGGAACTTTATGGTTGCTACCGCTGCTCCCGATCAGGTGATGAGAATTGTTGAAAATCGGCACCAAAATCCCTTCGAGGTTTTGGGTTCCCACCCCATAGAACAGGAAGGACAGCATTACTGGATTGTCCGTGCTTACTTGCCTGATGCCGACGCTGTATGGGTCGTTCATCCCGAGATGCGAGAGCAGTATGCGATGGAATCTGTTCACCATCCCCATTTTTTTGAATGCCAAATCAAAGCAGAAGATTTAGCAACTAACTACCTGCTCAAGGTTAAGGAAGGGGAGCATGAACGGGTTATCCACGATCCCTATGCCTTCAAGACTCCCCTGCTGACCGACTACGACATTTATCTATTTGGAGAGGGCAACCATCATCGTATTTACGAAAAGATGGGGGCTCATCCCGTACAGGTTGAAGGCGTTCAAGGGGTTTATTTTTCCGTTTGGGCCCCTAATGCTGGCAACGTGTCAGTCATTGGTGACTTTAACGGCTGGGATGGCCGCAAGCATCAGATGCGCCGCATCAATGGTGGTGTTTGGGATCTGTTTATTCCTGGCTTAGCTGCCGGCGACAAATATAAGTACGAAATCAAAAATTCGGCAGGACACCTTTACTACAAGTCTGATCCCTACGGGTTTCAACAGGAGGTCCGGCCTGACACAGCCTCAGTGGTTAACGATTTGGCCTACGGGTGGCACGACAGTGACTGGATGGAGCAGCGTCGTCAAAGCGATCCCCATCAGCAACCCGTCTCGGTGTATGAGGTCCATCTAGCCTCCTGGCTCCACGATGGCATGGACAATCCCCCCGATCAGGGCTACGCGGTACGAGTGTCTCAAAAGCCAGAAGCCCGCTTTCTGACCTACCGGGAACTGGCAGCTAAGCTGATTCCCTACGTTAAAGAGCTGGGCTATACCCACATTGAAGTTCTGCCAGTTGCAGAGCATCCCTTTGACGGCTCCTGGGGATATCAGGTAGCTGGGCACTATGCCCCAACCTCTCGCTTTGGCACCCCCCAGGACTTCATGTACTTCGTTGACCAGTGCCACCAGAACGACATCGGCGTCATCGTGGACTGGGTACCGGGCCACTTTCCGAAAGACAGCCACGGCTTGGCCTTTTTCGACGGGTCACACCTTTATGAGCACGGCGATCCCCGCAAGGGTGAGCACAAGGGGTGGGGCACGCTGGTATTCAACTACGCCCGCCACGAAGTTCGAAACTTCCTGGTTTCTAACGCCCTATTTTGGTTCGACAAGTACCACATCGACGGCATCCGAGTCGACGCGGTCGCCTCGATGCTTTACCTGGACTACGATCGCCAAGACGGTGAGTGGGTGGCCAACCACTACGGCGGCAACGAAAACCTGGAGGCCGTGGACTTTCTCAAGCAGATGAACTATCTGCTGTTTGGCTACTATCCCGGCGTGCTTTCTATTGCTGAAGAGTCAACCTCCTGGCCGAACGTATCCCGCCCTACCTATATCGGCGGGCTAGGCTTCAACTTCAAGTGGAACATGGGCTGGATGCACGACATGCTCCATTACTTCAGCAACGACCCGATTTACCGCAAGTTCCACCAGAACAACATCACCTTCTCTATCTGGTATGCCTTTAGCGAGAACTTTATGCTGGCCCTGTCCCACGATGAGGTGGTCCATGGCAAGGGCAGTTTATTCCAGAAAATGCCGGGAGATGAATGGCAAAAGTTTGCCAACCTACGGGCGCTGTTTGCCTACATGTTTACCCACCCTGGCAAGAAGACCTTGTTTATGGGCATGGAGTTTGGTCAGACCAAGGAGTGGAACTGCTGGCTGGATCTGGACTGGGGGCTGCTTAACCAAGAGCCCCATCAACAGCTCAAGCGGTTCATGGGGGATCTAAATGCTTTCTACAGGGACCAGCCGGCCCTGTATACCGATGACTTCTCTGACAACGGCTTTGAATGGATTGACTGCAACGACGCTGGCAACAGTGTGGTGTCTTTCCTGCGGCGCAGCAAAGACGGTCAGGAGTTCATTATGACGGTGTGTAACCTCACCCCCAATGTGCTCTATGACTACTGGGTTGGCGTACCCGAAGCGGGGTACTACCAGGAGGTGCTCAATAGTGATGCTGAAATCTATGGCGGCAGCGGCACCAGTAATGATGGCGGCAAAGAAGCCCATCGCTGGGAACACAATCCCCGCTGGCCCTACGCCCTGAGCCTGACCCTACCGCCCCTCGGCGTGATGTCCTTTAAGCTCGGTTAGCCCTCAGCCTCTGTTTAACACCCGTGAGGGCCCGGTGGTACCGGGCCCTCACTGTTAGGGGCGATCGCTTGATTGTGCAGAGCACGCCATGACCAGTGATCCTAGGGAGAATAGGGCCACCAACCGGGATTTCTAGAGCCTCTTACCAAACACAATCGATCGCCGCAGCTGCTGGAAGCCCGCAGATTTGTACAGGCCCAGAGCCCCAGACGGATTTTCAGCATCGCCCCCAGTAGGGCGGTTGCCATCCCAGCTGATCGCAGCCGTTCCAGTCCTGCCAGCAGCATGGCCCGCCCCAGTCCCAATCGGCGGGCGATTCGCCGCCAAACGGCCTTCTAAATCGGCAGTGGATTCTATGCCCCTGGCGATCGCCTGGAGTGCGGTGGCACGGCCGGGGAAAGTGACTCGGTTCGAGCTGATAGGGATGCAGCGATCGCCGACGCTACAAGGCTTAAAAGCGCTAAGAGCCAACGAGAACATCAGCCATCGCCCAGCAGATCTTCTAAAAAACTCACCTGTTGCCTGGCTAGCGGCAGGACTCTGGCAGGGAGGCTTTCTAGGCGCCGTTCTTGGCCAAAGATTGAGGGCGATCGCCCGTGACTCGCTCTGTATAGCGCCAGGTTCTGGGGTAGCAAACAGTGGGGATGTCCGTCAGAATTCAGCATTGCCGTCACCTCCACTGACCGGGCCTGTTATTTAATCCTAAAGAAGGATCCAGTCAATCAGGCCATTGCCGCAAGAATTATTGACCATCCTCCAACTCGGCTCCCAGCCCATAAAAAAGCAGCAGCGATAAATCACTGCTGCTAGAGGAGCACCTAAATTCGTGGATCAGTTCACATCTGGCCTAGCCCTGCTGGCTCGGCACCGTCCCCGGTCGTACGTTGACAGTGCGAGTCTGACCATTTCTGAGGACTTCAACGGCTAAATTTTGACCGACTTTAGACGTTTCTACCGCAGACTGGACCGCCTGACTGTCTTCAATAGCTTCACCGCCCACAGACTGAATCACATCCCCAGCCCGCAAGCCTGCTGCCGCCGCTGGAGAATTAGGCACTACCCGTACAATCAGCACGCCTTCTTCAGCTTCAACCGTCAGTGGACTATTGGGATCGTTGTTGAGCTGCTGCTTGAGTTCAGGGGACAGGTTCGCCATTTGAATGCCCAGGTAGGGATGATCGACCTTGCCATTGGCAACTAGCTGGTCGGCAATTCGCTGGACGTCATTGATCGGAATAGCGAAGCCAAGGCCCTGGGCTCCAGAGATGATCGCCGTGTTCATGCCAATCACATCACCGCTGGTGTTGAGCAGCGGACCACCGGAGTTACCGGGATTAATCGCCGCATCGGTTTGAATGAAATCAACCCGCTTATCGGGAATCCCTACTTCGCCACTGGAACGCCCTGTCGCGCTGATGATGCCTGCGGTCACCGTGTTGTCAAGACCGAGGGGATTACCAATGGCGATCGCCCATTCACCGGGACGAATCCGTTCTGAATCACTCAGGTTGATCACTGGCAGATCTTCGTCTGCTTGGATTTGAATTACAGCTACATCTGTAACGGGGTCAGCTCCCAATACCTCGCCAGCAAAGCTGCGGCCGTCTTTAAGGGTGACCTGCACGGTGTCAGCTCCAGCCACCACGTGGGCGTTGGTTACGACTTGCCCCTCAGGAGTGGTGATAAACCCAGAGCCAACCCCTTGCTGAGTGCGTTCAGACGGACCCGAGGGTAGCTGATCGCCAAAAAATTCTCTAAAAAACGGGTTTTGAAATGCTTCTGGCACCTGTTGAGTGACGGTGCGGGAAGCATCAATACGGACCACTGCGGGCCCTACCTGATTGACAATGTCGGCAATAAAGTTGGGATTGTCGCTCGGTGGAGCAATAGCGACATCTGGTACCGTTTCAGCCGCCGGTGTCGTCACAGCTACGGAATTATCCGCGGGTTCAATGGACTTAATAGTGGACTGAACTGTCTGGGTTCCAGCAACCGCAGCACCGGCTCCAAGAAGAACCAGCGCAACGGACTTGCCTAGGCCGCTAAAGGTTGCCTTGACCATTCTCAAACCTCTGGGTGTATTTACCTCGTTGGCTTTCATCATAAAAACCCGATATGTCACCCGGTTGTCGTCTCTTTGTCGAGGCTGTGACAATTTGCCAGGTTCTGGCTGACCTTAGCTGCCCCTAGTATTTGATGTTGTCCCGAGTTTTATCTGGGCCAGCATTTTTTTCTAGGAACTCGATGATTTTGCCTGCCACATCGATGTCAGTGGCGTTCTCAATCCCCTCTAGCCCTGGGGACGAGTTCACCTCCATAATCACCGGACCGTGGTTAGAACGCAGCAAATCTACCCCGGCAACCCTCAGCCCCATCGCCTTAGCCGCCCGCACGGCGGTACTGCGTTCCTCTGGGGTGAGGCGCACCTTGGCAGCGGATCCCCCCCGATGTAGATTCGAGCGAAATTCGCCGGGAGCGCCCTGCCGCTTCATGGCCGCAATCACCTTGTCACCGATGACGAAGCAGCGAATGTCCATGCCGCCCGCTTCTTTGATAAACTCCTGAACCAAAATATTGGCGTCTAACCCACGAAATGCTTCGATCACCGAAGTAGCCGCCTGCTGGGTTTCTGCCAGCACCACGCCGATGCCCTGGGTGCCCTCCAGCAGCTTGATCACCAGGGGTGCCCCACCAACGATATCGAGCAGGCCGTCGATGTCTTTGGTGGAATGGGCAAAGCCCGTCACCGGCAGGCCAATGCCCTTACGGGAGAGAATTTGCAGGCAGCGCAGCTTGTCGCGCGATCGCGAAATCGCCTGGGACTCATTGGCCGTAAATACCCCCATGATCTCAAACTGGCGCACCACGGCAGCCCCATAAAAAGTATTGGAGGCCCCAATCCGGGGAATCACGGCATCAATTCCCTCAAGGGGCTGCCCCTGGTACATCACCTTCGGATTGTGGGGAGTGATGTTCATGTAGCAGCGCAGGTGATCAATGACTCGCACCTCATGCCCGCGAGATTCCCCAGCCTCCTTCAAACGGCTGGTGGAATAAAGGGACGCATCCCTAGAAAGAATAATAATTCTCATGACAGTTGTGACTCGTTAGCAGTGGAATGGGGTGGAGAAGATAGGCTTTGCAGGTAAGAGCCTCCAGCATCGACCCAGAAGCGATGGCGAATGGCCTGCCGCCCTAGCAGCATTCGGAACCCCATCACGTCGCGGTTAGCAAGGGTGAGTTCAATCGGCCAAGTCCAGCCGTTGACGGTAACATCCGTTTGAATGACTGGGCGCACCTGGGCGTGGCCTCCAGAGCTGCGCACCTGACGCTGATCCAAAAGCACAGCCTCAGCGGCAATCTCCGGATGGGCATGCTGCTGCACCGGATGCAGCTTAAAGCGCACCATCGCCACACCCCGGCGCTCAAACAGCTCTACGTCAAAGGCGTGAATAGCTGAGGAACGGGCTCCGGTGTCAATTTTGGCTTTTACACGGTCAACACCAAGCTGAGGCAGGGCAACCCATTCTCGCCATCCAAGCACGGGTAGGTCTGGGCGGCGAGATTTCATGATTGAAGGCTTCCTGGCAGTAAACAGCTCCAATGCAATCCTAAACCGTCCCTGGTCAATCCGACGGTCCAGAGAATAACCCCATTAGAAACCTAGGCTGGCCCGCCGGATGGCGGCGACGGCGGTGATCTGATCTGCGCTAAAGCCGGCTGCTTTTAGATGGTCTAGATAGGCGCGATCGCGGTAGCGTCCATCGATCTGGATGGCCTGGCGAGAGGCTCCAGCCGCCAGATCACCTGCTCCGGCGGATCCATGGGCCAGGGCTAAGGCAACCCAGGGGTGGGGATTTTGAGGCTCCAATTCCGCTGCCCTCTGGGCATGGTCTATGGCCGCAGGGAAATCCTCCAACCGCTCATAGGCCAGACTCAAATTGTAGTGGGCGATCTCATTGTTGGGCTTGAGCTCAATCGCCCGGGTGTGAGTATCCACAGCATCCTCCAGATTTCCCTCTACCAAATAGACGATGCCTAGAGCGTTCAGAGCCGGCACGTGGTTGGGGTCCTGCTGGAGCCCTCGGCTTAGGGTTTGAAGGGCAAAATTGTGATTGCCGACTAAATGTTCGGTCCAGCCCAGGATCACATAGCCCTCTGGACGGTAAGGATCGAGGGCCACGGCTAGCTTCAGGGTGGCGATCGCCTCCCGCAGCAGACCCGCCTGACGCAAAGCCAAGCCCCGCTGTCGATACTGCTGGGCTCGCTGGGTATCCACCAAGAACTGAGGGTAGGCCAGGGTTGAGGTCGCTTCAATGCCCATCCCTGGTACCAACGACTGAGCTGGTTTGCCATAGCCAAAGGTAGTTTGAGCAGGGCGATCGCACCCTGACAGCGTCGCTCCGACCAGGATGATCACTAGGATGATCAATCCTCCAAACGGCAGGTAGGCTCTGCTGACCATGCCTGCCATCATGGCTCCGCCTGTTTGTGATCAATCCACATACGATCAACAACCCAACAGTCTGCTAGCCTGCCACCGGCTATTCTCGAACAAGATAGCAAGGTGGACACAGAGCGAAGTGGACACAGAGATTAACCAGCTGTTCCTGAGCAGCTGCTTCAGCAACAGCTTGACATTGCAGCTGAAGCGACGATGCTTTCACCTGTAGGCTACAATTGTTAAGACTTCTTGCACAAAATTAAGTACCTGCGCAAGCTTCGGTGTCTACACAGACTAATCGTGCAGACGGTTGCCAAAAATTTTAGATTTTCACCCCATCAACGCCCAGCGTTTTAACTACCATGACCCTTCCCATTCGCAACGTCGCGATCATCGCCCACGTTGATCACGGCAAGACCACGCTTGTAGATGCTCTCCTGAAGCAATCCGGGATCTTTCGCGAAGGGGAAGACGTTCCTGACTGCGTGATGGACTCCAACGACCTAGAACGGGAGCGGGGTATCACCATCCTGTCGAAAAATACGGCTGTTCGCTACAAAGACACCCTGATCAATATCGTTGACACTCCCGGCCACGCGGATTTCGGCGGCGAAGTCGAGCGGGTACTGGGCATGGTTGATGGCTGCATCCTAATTGTGGATGCCAACGAAGGCCCTATGCCCCAAACCCGATTCGTGCTGAAGAAAGCCCTGGAGAAAGGGCTACGGCCAATCGTTGTCGTCAACAAGATTGACAGACCCCAGGCCCAGCCCTACGAGGCGATCGATAAAGTCCTCGATCTATTCATCGAACTGGGGGCCGATGACGATCAGTGCGAGTTTCCCTATCTGTTTGCTTCGGGGCTGACTGGCTTTGCCAAAGCTGATTTGGACGATGCCAGCGAAGACATGCAGCCTCTGTTTGAGTCCATTCTGGACCACGTACCGCCACCGGTTGGCGATCCCGAAAAACCCTTTCAGCTCCAGGTCACGACCCTGGACTACTCCGAGTATCTGGGTCGGATCGTAATCGGCAAAATCCACAACGGTACAATCAACGCCAGTCAGCAAGCCGCTTTAATGAAAGCTGATGGCACCATAGTTAAATCTAAGATTACCAAGCTGCTTGGGTTTGAAGGGTTGCAGCGGGTCGAAATCGAATCGGCTTCAGCCGGCAATTTAGTGGCGATCGCCGGTTTTGCCGACGCCAACATCGGCGAAACCATCACCTGCCCCAACAATCCCCAGGCCTTACCCCTGATCAGCGTAGATGAGCCCACCCTGCAAATGACCTTTGCCGTCAACGACTCCCCCTTTGCCGGGCAGGAAGGGGACTACGTGACTTCGCGGCAGATTCGCGATCGCCTGATGCGCGAACTGGAAACCAACGTCGCCCTGCGGGTGGAAGAAACCGACTCCCCCGACAAGTTTGCCGTTTCTGGCCGGGGTGAACTGCACCTGGGTATTTTGATTGAAACCATGCGCCGGGAAGGATACGAGTTTCAGGTATCCCAGCCCCAGGTGATTTATCGAGAAGTTAACGGCCAGCCCTGTGAACCATTCGAACTGCTGGTGCTGGATGTACCGGAAGATGGGGTCGGTGGTTGTATGGAGCGTCTTGGTCAGCGCCGCGGCGAACTTCAAGACATGCGAGTGCTTGGCGATGGGCGTGCCACCCTGGAATTTGTGATTCCAGCCCGCGGCCTAATTGGTTTCCGAGGCGAGTTTATGCGCCTGACCCGCGGCGAAGGCATCATGAACCACAGCTTCCTAGACTACCGGCCCATGTCGGGCGACGTAGAAACTCGCCGCAATGGCGTGCTGGTTGCCTTTGAAGAGGGTGTAGCCACCTTCTATGCCCTGAAGAATGCCGAAGATCGCGGTGTCTTCTTCATTGAGCCCGGTACCCGCGTCTACAAAGGCATGATCGTCGGTGAGCATAACCGGCCCCAAGACCTGGATCTCAACGTTTGCAAATCCAAGCAGCTCACCAATCACCGTGCCTCTAGCGGTGACGAACTGGTGCAGCTACAAACCCCGGTAGACATGACCCTGGAGCGGGCATTAGAGTACATCGACACTGACGAAATGGTTGAGGTCACCCCTGAATCCATCCGTCTACGGAAAATGTCTAAAAAGCTGGTGAAGCGTTAATCCAAGGAAACTGGCGATCCTTCTCCTTAGAAAGCAACTATCTGCTCACCCACAAAAAAGCGCGCCTCGATAAGTGAGGCGCGCTTTTTAAGGCATTATTTACGGTCAAGATTCTATCCAGCGGCCTGAGCCGGTTGGGTAGGTAATGATTGGGAAGCTGAGGAAGATTCTGCCTGGGCATCGACCGTTCTAAATTCGATGTGATTGAACAGGGTCGTGACAAAGGCGAACAGCAGAAAAGGCAATGAGAGTACCAGGATAAGCCCCACCGTCGCCAGGGCAAACACAGGTTGTCTCGCACCCATCAGGGCAAGGGATGCTGCCAGGCTAATAATCAAAATTACCAGCCAAACGATGACCTGTCCGTAAATGTCGCCAAAGGTCAGGGTGCAGACCAGGCGATACTTTGACTTATCCATTGCATTGTCCTGTAACAATCGGGCTTATCTGTAGCATATCGATTGGAGTCGGTGCTTTTCAGTTTCTAAACATTTTTACAAGGGTTGACCGTCGTTGTTGCGAACTGTAAATTCTACCCCGATGGTCATTGGCATAACTGCCCCAGACAGGCTAAAGCAACCTAAGCCATTGATTGCCCTCCTATGCTTTCTAGGTATGTCTTACCGCTATCTGCTGTTTAACAAACCCTACGGTGTGCTTAGCCAGTTTAGCGGCGGCAGCTCGGAGCGCTCTACGTTGCAAGCGTTTATTCCGATTCAGGGAGTTTATCCAGTCGGTCGTCTAGATCGTGACAGTGAAGGGCTGATGCTGCTCACCGATCACGGGCGCATCCAGCATCGCCTCAGCGATCCCAAATTTGGTCATCCTCGCACCTACTGGGCACAGGTGGAACATATCCCGACTGAAGCTGCCCTCAAACAGCTTGCCTCGGGGCTGGAGATCCAAAATTACCAGACTCGTCCTGCCCAGGTGAAACGTTTAACGACGGACGTTAAATTTCCCCCTCGAAATCCGCCCATTCGCGATCGCAAATCAGTCCCCACCGCCTGGATAGAACTCACCCTGACTGAAGGAAAGAACCGGCAAGTCAGACGAATGACGGCAGCCATTGGTCATCCGACCCTGCGGCTAGTGCGAGTGGCGATCGCCCATTTGTGCCTAGCAGGACTCCCCCCCGGGCAGTGGCGCGATCTCAATCCGTCTGAGCAAAGGCAGCTGCTCAAATTGTGAGACCAGCATCCAAATCATCGCGCCCTTCCCAGCAGGCTAATCTTCAGCCCTCAGCCGATGTAGCCATTCAGCTGGATTTCCTTGCTTTTCCGCCATTGGAACCCTAATTTCACCACCGCGATAACATCAACACTGAAGAGTGTACCCTGTGTCTTAATGGATAGACTGGTGCAATTAGGATGGGCATAGAGTCTTCTGTGCTTTCGATCCCGATGGCTACACTTCATGTTTTCAAATCCTCAAGCCTCAGTAATGGCTACATCCTTAACATCACAAGGTCCTAGGGAAATAAAACGTGGTACCTGCTTACGGCATGGTTAGGTTGTCTACACAATGATTATTTGCTCCTCCTGCAATTTTGAAAATCCTGGAAACCACCGATTTTGCCAGGAATGTGGCCATCCCCTGCAGGTCTGGCGAGCTTTTCTAATCCCTGAAAACTCTGGATCTGGTGAGTCAGCGACCCCAACAAGTCATGGTCCATCAGCCACTTCGAAGTCTAGCTCCGGTTCAGCATCAGACTTTTTTAGCCCCGATCCATCGAACTCAGTGACTTACCTCGATCTAGATCAGCGCTATCAACTTCAGGAACCAATTCCCCCGTTACCAGACGACCAAATCATCGAGATCAGAGTCATTGACGCCCATCCAGCTGCTGAATCGCCGATAGCTGATATTCAAACCTCATGGCTACAAGACCCCGATCTAAACGCCCATCAATCCATGGTTGAATCGGGCATTCCCCCGGAGGCCGTACCCTACTTAGCTCTTCAAGCCGATTTCTTCCCGATTGTTCCAGAGCTGCATGATGCCTGGCTTACCCCGCACCATACTGTGCTCCTGATTGAGGACAGAAGCCCCTGGCCCCTCCTGCAAGACTGCTGGCAGCGAGAGACCAACTTACTGCAGCGCATCAGTTGGCTGTACGAAATCACACTTCTTTGGGAGGCTTTAGCACCCTGGGGGACTCAAAGCACACTGCTTTCCCTTGGCCGCCTTAGGGTCGATCAAGACCAAATCCTTTGTCTGGAATATTTATCTGGTTCCCCAACCCCTATCCAGCCTACGCTGTCAGAATTAGGACTCGCTTGGCGGCCCTTCAGCCTGATCGGCAGTCCCTCTGAGCCCCTCAAAGGCTTGATAGAGGACTTGGCCAATGGCGCTATCGTCGATACCGAAACTTTGAAGCAGAGATTAGCGCAAATTGCAGAACAGAGTGAAGCGTTAGCCGACGACAAACCAGCCCTCAATCTGCCCATGACAGCTCCCCCGCCAGAATTTGAAGACGAGGGAAATTTCCTGAGTTCCTCGTCGCACGGTCAAATCCAAACTACACCAGAGGTGGAAGCCTTTTCACTCCCTCTGGAAGCACCGGATTCAGAGATCCTCCTGACATCCGAAACGAATAGGGATATGGAAACCACCGATCCGTTCTCCCTGGAGGATTGGCAAGCCACGGAAGAGGACGCCGACACCATTGACTCTCCCACAATGGTTTTGCCCATGAAGCTGGTGCAGCTCAACGAAATCGGCCGCACCTACGTAGGGCGTCAGCGGGAACATAACGAAGACTGCTACTGCGCCCAGACCCATCTGCAAAAACGAGACAGCCCTGAAGGAGACGTTCTACAAGCTAAAGGCATTTATATTTTATGCGACGGCATGGGTGGCCATGCTTCAGGAGAAGTCGCAAGCGAACTAGCGGTCAAAACTCTCATGGAGTTTTTTGACCGGCACTGGCATTCATCCTTGCCCAGCAAAGAAACCTTGCTCCAGGGGGTTATCGCAGCAAATCAAGCCATTTACCAAATTAACCAGGCTAATGCCAGTTCGGGGAGCGGTCGCATGGGAACCACCCTGGTGATGGTACTGATTCAGGACACTCGGGCTGTTGTCGTCCATGTAGGAGATAGCCGCCTGTATACGTATACGCGTCGGCTTGGACTCAGCCAGGTAACTACAGACCATGAAGTAGGCCAGCGGGAAATTCAACGGGGAGTTGAACCGGCGATCGCCTATGCTCGACCAGACGCCTACCAGTTAACTCAAGCCTTGGGTCCCCGCAGTCAAAAAGATTTGAAACCCGAGATTAGTTACATTGATATTTTTGAAGACACTCTGTTTCTACTGTGCTCCGACGGCCTTAGTGACAATGAAGTCATAGAACGACACTGCGATACCCATATCGAGCCACTACTCAGATCCCAAGCGGATTTAGAACAGGGAGTAACTAAACTCATTAGCCTTGCTAACGAACAAAATGGCCATGACAATATCACAGCCATTCTCGTGCAAGTCAAACTCAAGCCTGACATGGGCAAACTGCCTGAGTAGCAAGCCAGACCTATTCTTCTTCCCAGGTATCCACGGCCAGCAGATCCGAAATCGGGTCTTGCATCGCAAAGTCAAAATCCTGAAGTTCACTACGCCAGTAAGCCCATTCATCACCGAATAGGAAAGCAATCTTCCAAAGAGGATCGCTGGGCTTAACCGATTTAGATTTAGCCACCAGCGACTGGACTTGGCGCTGAAATTTCACCATCGGGTGAGCAACCGTGGGGTTGGTCGCGGTATTAATCATACTCAATTGTTCAAAGTCTTCTACAGTGATTCCTGGAAATCGGATTGAAAGCTGGTATTGAAGCTTACCGAACTACTGCAATCTTGGTTTCCGGTTTCATACATTAGCATAGCTTGGCAGAAACGATAATCCTCCATGAAGAACCTGGCGTTGGTGGAGGGATTTCCGCACCTCTGGGCCTGGGTAGAATTCGGTGTGCGACTTGCGAGCCCCCCAAAATCCTGCTTCTCTACCCTAAGCTATCCCGTCATGGTCAAGGAATTGCTCTAGTTGATAAGCTACACGAAGACCCGTTCACTAGCTGAAGCGTTTTTAAGCCCCGTGCGATGGCACTGGATTAAGTCGGAAGCAACCCGTTCTATTAAAAGATTTGTAATCGATGGCTCCCTCTGCTGCCCCTGAAGCTGCGTCCGAAAAGATATATCTGCCTCGGACTGAAGAGTCTGAGAAGCTGAAGCGTATCCGCCATACCTTCTCCCACGTGATGGCGATGGCCGTGCAAAGGCTGTTTCCCAAAGCTCAAGTCACCATCGGGCCTTGGATCGACTATGGCTTTTACTACGACTTTGACAATCCCGAGCCATTTACCGAGAAGGATCTCAAAGCCATCAAAAAAGAGATGATCAAGATCATCAACAAAGGTCTGCCGGTCATTCGAGAAGAGGTCAGTCGCGAAGAAGCCCAGCAGCGCATCGAAGCCCTAGGGGAGCCCTACAAGCTAGAGATTCTAGAAGGTCTTGAAGAGCCCATTACCCTCTACCACCTCGGCGAGGACTGGTGGGATCTCTGTGCTGGGCCGCATGTAGAGACTACCAAAGACCTTCATCCTAAAGCCTTCGACTTAGAAAGCGTAGCTGGCGCTTATTGGCGCGGTGATGCTAATCGGGCTCAGCTCCAACGAATTTACGGTACCGCCTGGGAGACCCCTGAGCAGTTAGCCGAATACAAACGTCGTCGAGAGGAAGCAAAACAGCGAGATCACCGACGCCTAGGGCGAGAACTGGGGCTGTTTGTGTTTGCAGATGAAGTGGGTCCCGGCCTTCCCCTCTGGACTCCAAAAGGTACTTTGCTGAGATCGACCCTAGAAGATTTCCTCAAACAGGAGCAGGTGAAGCGGGGATATCTGCCGGTTGTTACCCCGCATATTGCTCGGGTCGATTTGTTCAAAACTTCTGGTCACTGGCAAAAGTACCAGGAGGACATGTTTCCGATGATGGCGGAGAACGACGAGGCCCGTGTCAGCGAACAGGGCTTTGTGATGAAACCTATGAACTGTCCTTTTCACATTCAAATCTATAAGAGCGAGCTGCGTTCCTATCGAGAACTACCCATACGCCTGGCGGAGTTTGGCACTGTTTATCGCTATGAGCAGTCTGGAGAACTTGGCGGTCTAACTCGAGTCCGTGGCTTTACCGTCGATGACGCCCATCTGTTTGTCACCCCCGAACAGCTAGATGATGAGTTTTTAAAGGTCGTCGATCTGATTTTGGCCGTCTTTAAGAGCCTACAGCTAAAAGATTTCAAGGCACGCCTAAGTTTTCGCGATCCAGAGTCAGATAAATATATCGGTTCGGATCAGGTTTGGCAG
>PYEQ01000344.1 GCA_003017785.1 filamentous cyanobacterium CCP5
GGCGTAATTGAAGTTCGAGGCATGCCTGCTGCCCTGGAAGTCGCTGACGTGATGACCAAAGCCGCTCAGGTGCAGTTTGTCCGCTTTGACACCCTCGCCGCTGGGCTCGTCAGCGTCATCGTGCGCGGAGCTACGGGTGAGGTGCAGACCTCGGTACAGGCAGGCGTCGATGGGCTGCGCCGCAATCGCGCTAGTTACGCCGGACACCACGTTATTCCTTGCCCCGACGGCAATGTGGAAGCGGTGCTGCCGATTGTGGGGGGAAGTGGCAGTGACGAGTGGCTGATCGATTAGTTTGTCAAAAATTATTGCGCCGCCCCCCAAGAAACCCAGACAATGCCATGATCTTTCGACATTTCGGCTTAGATTAGCAGGTGTATCCGTCTGCAGCGGTAGGAGGGAAGGGAGCCTTGGGCATCAATTTCTATATTCAATCCGACAGCGAAATTCCGGCGTCGGCGCAGCTGTATGACCAGATCTGGTTTGCGATCGCCTCCCGCCAGTATCCCCCCGGCTACCGATTGCCCAGCACCCGACAGCTGGCCATGCAAACCGGCCTGCACCGAAACACCATCAGCAAGGTGTACCGCCAGCTAGAGGAAGCTGGTGTCGTCGATGCCCAGCCTGGTTCGGGCATTTACGTGCGGGAGCAGAGTTCTCTGGAGAGCGCCCGGCCCCAGTCCCCCCTGTGGGAAGAGTTCCCCAAGGCCCGCGACGTGGTGGAGTCTAGCCTGGATGAGCTCCTGCGCCAGGGCTGCTCTTTAAACCAGGCCCGGGAGCTGTTCCTAGCCGAGTTGGACTGGCGGCTACGCTGTAGTGCTCGGGTAATTGTGACTGCCCCTTCAGAAGACATTGGGGCCGGGGAGCTGATGATGCGGGAGCTGGAAACAGCCCTGAATATTCCGGTGCAGCTGGTGCCCCTGGAAGAGCTGGATACGGTGCTGGCCCAAGCCAGATCGGGCACGGTGGTTACCAGCCGCTATTTCATCAACGAAGCCGAGGCGATCGCCGCCCCCAAGTCGGTGAGGGTAATCGCGATCGACATCTACGACTATTCCAAAGAACTGGCCCTGCTGAAAGAGCTGCCTGCTGGTACCTGCTTAGGCCTGGTTAGCCTCAGCTCCGGGATCCTGCGGGCAGCGGAGGTAATTAGCCACAGCCTCAGGGGAGATGCGATCGTTCTGATGAAAGCCCAGCCAAAGGACACCCGCCGCCTCGATGCTCTGGTGCGTAGCGCCCAAACTATTGTCGCCTTTGACCACATCAGCCTGCCGGTGGTGCGCCACGCGATCAACGCCGCCCGCAACGACCTGATTCGTCCGCCCCAGATTGTGGTGTGCGACAACTACATCGGCGAAAAGTCGGTGAACCTGCTGAAGCGAGAGCTGGGGCTGGATTAGCGTGATATGCACGTAGCCATTGCGGGGAGAAATGCTTAGGAATTTCTCATCCCAAACTCAGGTAATTAGCCCATTTTCTGAAAGTAGTCGCACAAATCTCGCAGGCAGCACCGATCGCACTCGGGACGGCGGTAGTGGCAAATTTTCTGACCGTGGAGCATGAGAACTTCGCGATTTCACCTTGACAGGCATTCTTAGTAGAAAGCGTACAAATCATCTATCGCGCCAACTATGTAAAAACATAAGAATAATGTCGTCGAGCCAAGCACAGCATGTATAAAGAATCACATTAGACGTTTTTGACGCAAATACATCTACCCAATGAGATTTTCAGAGTCAAGTTTGCTAAGATTTTTAACTCATATCAGTATAGTGACCATAAGACTAGAAGTTAGAGCGTTTTGTAAAAATAAGTATTTGTTTAAAGATGGCTAATTTTGGACTCACTCCTTACTACATTCGGGTGAAAAAAGTAAATACCAGGAAAGACTCAAAAGAGTACATAAGGCTAGGAGGCAAATTCAATGAAAATGCTTTTGATTTAGTCAGCATACTCAAATCATATTTTGAAGATTTTCTTTCCAAATCAGAGGTCGAAAAAAAGAAGTTTTTAGGTCAAGCGATCGACAAAGGGGCCGATGAGATCATAGTAGAGAAGAAGCTACTTTGTGGGGCGATTCATCAAGATGACGACATCCTTAAGGGAATTCTACACTTTGGTGAGACAGGCCCGTCTGCCAACATCACAAATGTCCACACGAATAAAATAAATTACAAAACCGAGCCTGATACAGATGCAAATACATTTCCGTATTATTTTGCGATGAAACTTAGACCAGAAGCAGATGCGGGTATCTTGCTGCTTCAGACCATAAAGAATAGAGGAATCAAGACGTCTTTCGAGGAGGATTTCAGCAAGTATTTTAAGTGTATTTGTCCTGAATACCGTATCAGCTTCCCTAAGCTTGTACCCAAAAAAATAGTGGAAGAGTATATGAGTAAAAGCGTCAAGAAGATTCGGTTTATCGATTTTAGATTTCCAAAAAGAGCGATAGATGCCAGAACAGATGGCCTTCCAAGTGAAAACAAAACATCAGACGTGAAGTTTGAACTTAAAATGAGTCCATCAACAAGAGGTGGTGTATTAACCAAGGATATTACTGAACCACTTTTGAAAAATATACAAAAGTTACTTGAGCCAGATCGTCAAATATCTGTAGCAGATGTCTACGAAGTGCAAAACATGCCCGGCAGTACTTATGAGAATATAAAAATAGATATTGATTTCGATGGAAAGTTAAGGACGATTAACTTGCAAGATTTTGACGCATTGAAGTATAATATAGAAGTTGATGAAGAGATTGACTATGGCGCTGATAAAAATCCGACCTTCAATAGCATCGATTCTGTAGGAATGAGATTTTTATCAAAGTGTTCTGACGTTGTATATGGCAAAAGCGGTGGTTGATCATGAGTTTTTTGGAGTTTTTCGAGAGGATTAGCCTATTAAAAATCATCAAAGATCATTTGGCAACGTTTAAGCGCTATAAAAGCAATAGGTATTTGTTTTCCGATATTATCATTATTTTTTTGTTTCCAATAGTCATTAGTCTTCTTTGTACTTACGGGTTCGGTATTGCTATTACTACTGAGTCAGCAAGCCTCTTGATTTCGATTTATTCTATTTTCGCTGGACTTTTGTTCGGTCTGCAGATATTCATGTTTGATGTGATATCTAGGGCGGCTACTCAAGATATTCCGGTTAAGTGGAAGCGCACAAGAATAGATAAGATAGAGTATGTAGCATTAAATGTGTCGTTTGAAATTTCTGTTTGTTTGCTCGGAGTGTTTGGATTAGTTATTCTCGAATTCTTAGGTTTAAGTGCATCTAAGATCGCTATTCTATTAGATATCTATTTATTTTCTACTTTTGTCTTAGTGCTCCTTTCTATCATTAAGGGGATACATGTTCTGATGACTGATGCTATTTCTAATGCCCGAGAGTAATAAACAACATTCCGGGCAGTTTTTGACACTCACAAAAGGATGAGGATTTCAGCCTTTATCCGAAAAAGTGTTCGGACTATTGAATAAAAATATTCACTGAAAAGGTCTTCCCCGATACCATGATTTCGAGGTTATTGTAAACTTGCTAGCCATCTCAGTCTGCCGGTAGCTGCGCCTCCAGGATCGGGTGGGATGGCCCCACCGCCGCGGTTTCACCAATCAGTCCCAGCCGCACCGCCACCCGGTGGTGGTGACTATCCACCGGCAGCGCCCGCCGCCGCAAGGTACTAAAGGACAGCACCGCTGCGCTGGTCTTTGGTCCCACCCCTGAAATCGCCTCTAACCAGGCCCTAGCTTCCGGCACCGGTAGCTCGGCCAGATGATCAAGGCTGAGGCGACCGCACTGGTCGCTCACCGCTTGCAACACCTGTTTAATCCGGGGAGCCTTTTGCTCGGGCCAGGTGCAGGGGGTGATCGCCCGCTCAATCAACGCCACATCCTCGTCTCGCACCGCTTCCCAACTGCCAAACTTTGCCCAGAGCTGCTTAAACGCTCGACCAGAGGCGGCATTTTTGGTGCGGTGGGACAGCAGAGCCGACACTAGCTCGCTAAGAGGATCTTTGCGGCTGAAGTAGCTAATCGGGCAGCCGTAGATCTCGCACAGCCGTCGCTGCACTTCGGCGACTTTCTCCCGCACCTGTGGCTCGGTAATGTTCAGCTCCAGCTGTAATTTTGACGACACGATGGCTCCCCCGATGGCTCTATCTCAGCCTAAACTGCTGCTAGCAGTCCCACCATAGCCATGTCTCACCAGCCTGACCTCTACCGCCGGATGCTCGAGGCGATCGCCCAGTCCCCCCACCAGCGCATCTCCTTCGCCGACTATATGAATCTGGTCCTTTACGACCCGGACTACGGCTACTACGCCTCCCAGGATGCGATCATCGGGCCCGGCGGCGACTACCTGACCTCCCCCCACCTGGGCAACGACTTTGGAGAGCTGCTGGCGATCCAGTTTGCCGAAATGTGGGAGATTCTGCAGCAGCCTGACCCGTTTGACCTGGTGGAAATGGGAGCCGGACAGGGCCTCATTGCCGCCGACGTGCTGGGCTATTTGCAGCAGCACCACCCCGACTGCTTTGCGGCCCTGCGCTACCGAATCGTGGAGAAATCCCCCGCCCTACGGGCTCACCAGCAGCAGCGACTCGTCCACTGGCAGGCAAAACTCCACTGGCATGAACTCGCCGACCTGCCCGCGATCGCGGGCTGCCTGTTCTCCAATGAGCTAGTGGATGCCCTGCCAGTGCATCGGATCGCCAAGGTCGAGAACCGGCTCCAGGAAATCTATGTCGCCGCCGAAGGCGATCGCCTGGTGGAGGTCACGGATAAACTTTCTACCCCTGCCCTAGCAGCCTATTTTGACTTAGTCGGCGTCGATCTGTTTGCCCCGGAATATCCCCCCGACTACGCTACAGAGGTAAATTTGGCGGCCCTCGACTGGCTGAAAACCGTCGCCAGCCGCCTAGAACGGGGCTACGTGCTCACCATTGACTACGGCTACCCCGCTAGCCGCTACTACAGCCGAGCGCGTTCCCAAGGCACCCTCCAGTGCTACTACCGCCACGCCCACCACGACGACCCCTACGCCCACATCGGCCACCAGGACATCACCGCCCATGTAGACTTCACCGCTCTGGAAAACCAGGGGGAAGCCTGCGGCCTGGAAAAAATCGGCGTCACCCAGCAAGGGTTATTTTTGATGGCACTGGGGATTGGTGATCGGCTAAATCAGCTGGCAGAAATTCAGCAGACCGATGCCCAGACCCTCAACTACGCTATCAAGCGGCGGCAGGCCCTGCATGATTTGATCAACCCGATGGGGATGGGCAATTTTGTCGTGCTGGCGCAGGCAAAAGGGGTAGATGGCACCCAGGTGCTGAAGGGGCTAACGGTGCCGCCATTAACCTATTAATCTGCATTTTTGTAGACGTAGCAGACCCCTAGATGCTGAGCGATGATCTGCGTAATGGTGGCATGTTGAA
>PYEQ01000345.1 GCA_003017785.1 filamentous cyanobacterium CCP5
ACTCTCTGCTGATTCAAAGTCTTGATATAAGGTATCGATCTCCCAGCCCCAAAGATCGGCAGCTGGCGGTGGCTCTAAACGCGGATCGCAATAGCTGTAGGCCACTACCCGCATCTAAAAAGCCGCCTGCAGATCGGATCGCAAATCGAGCGAGGCCTGATCGTCCTGACCGGCAATAATCACCATGACGGTAGTGATTGCCGGATTGGCCTGGTTAGGAATACATACGAAAACCACCGTCGAGTCTTCGGTTCGGCCAGCAATGCTGTTGTCGACCTGCTGGATATCGCCGATGTCAACGGCGTTGAGGGCCTGCTGCGATCGCGCCAGGCACTCGGCAGGCTCAGTGGCTAAATCCCGCCAGGAATAGTAAACACCGGGCGGTTGACTGGTCGCTTCCGAGGGAAGCGGTTGAGCAACGGCAGGCAGCCCCATGGCGACTCCCAGACCCAGAAAAGCGAGTAAAGATCGACCGGCAGGGGCGATCGCATCAGTGATCCACCAAAGGTTCATCTAGCCCGTCAAAAAATAGGGAACGACACCACTTTAACCTTCGCGGCAGGTTGAAAGTAGAAGCGATCTGTCAAGATGGGGGGGAGAGAGCAGAGATTGAGGGGACTGCTTTGCAGATAACGTTTTTGGGAACCAGCTCGGGAGTGCCGACTCGATCACGGAACGTGTCGAGCGTTGCCCTCCGGCTACCCCAGCGGGCAGAGGTTTGGCTGTTTGACTGCGGGGAGGGCACTCAACATCAATTTCTACGCAGCGAGTTTAAATCCAGCCAAATTCGCCGGATTTTCGTCACCCATATGCATGGCGACCACATTTTCGGGCTAATGGGCCTGTTAGCGTCCTGTGGGCTGGCGGGAAATCACCAGCAGCGAGTCGATATTTATGGTCCGCCCAAGCTTAACGAATACCTCAATGCCTGCCGCCGCTACTCCCAAACCCACTTTTCAATGCCCATCAAGGTGCACACGGTCGAGCCAGGGCTGGTATTTGAAGATGCCGAATTTCGGGTGGTCTGTGAGCGCTTGGAGCACCGAGTTCCCGCCTATGGCTACCGCATCGAAGAACGGGATCGCGCAGGTCATTTTGATGTAGATCGAGCTAAGGCCCTGGGTATTCCCCCAGGCCCAGTTTACGGACGGCTGAAGCAGGGTGAGATTGTTGAATTGCCCGATGGCCGTCGCATTCGAGGCGGTGATCTCTGTGGGCCTCCGGTGCCAGGGCGCAAGCTGGTCTACTGCACCGATACTATTTTCTGCGATCGCGCGGTGGATCTAGCCAGCCAGGCTAGCGTGCTCATTCACGAAGCGACCTTCTCCCATCAGGATGCCGATCTGGCCTATCAGCGTCTGCACTCGACCTCAACCATGGCGGCTCAGGTAGCCCTAGCGGCTCAGGTCAACCAGCTAATCATGACCCACTTCAGCCCTCGCTATGCCCCCGGCAACGCGATCGAGCTGAAAGATCTGCTGGAAGAAGCCCAGGCAATTTTCCCCAATACCCTGATGGCCTACGACTTTTTGACCTGCGAGGTGCCCCGACCGGTGGAGAAATCCTTAGCCGTGTCCACCTAGGGCTGGCGAGGTGCGCTCAAATCTTGGCCTCGAACGGATCGCAACCGAGTTTGTAGATTGGCGAGATGGGCTCCATCGTCAACTCCTAGACGTGGCGCTGGCAGCTCGCTATTGGGCCAGGTGGGGATGTCGTGGCAGGGGCAAAGGTCATTCTTGATACCCATCGTCGGCATCACAATTGGCATCGGACAGCGGGGACACTGGCCAATTTCCCAGGAGGCTGTCAGCATCATGGCTACGGTAACGGTGGTGCCCTTGACATAGCAGCCTTCGCCGCAGCGATCTAGAACCTGCTGCCAGCAGCTTTCAAACGCTTGACTGTAGCGGCCCTGGTTGAAGATGGGAGTTGGCAAACGTTCGGAGTTGTCGTGGCCAAACACAATCGGCTTGCCCAGCTGGAACCAATGGGCCAAATATTCTCGTACCTGTTGAGGAGAAGCCATAAAAATAATCCAGCGGCTAAGAGGATTGACTAAGCAACAGGCTCAATCAACCTGTGCTTTCGATCGTAACGCTTTCAGGAAAGCCCTGAGGTTCCCACCCAGATGAATACAAGAATCCTTAAGGTTTGAGCATTCGGCCCTTTCACCACCGGATTACCCTTCAATTTGACCTCGATCACAATCCACGGAAGTCACTACTGGAGGCCGGTTACTGGCTGTCCCAGGGCCTTTAGGTCCACGGCATAGCCTGCCGTCACTAGGTATACCTGCTGGGCGGTAATCGCAACTCGGCGGGTGAGATCCCCGAGGCGATCGCGAAACTGTCGCCCCATCGGATAGGCCGGCACCACTCCCCAGCCCGTTTCCTCTGCTACAAAAATCACCTGGGCCCGGGTCTGGGCCAGGGCCCTCAGCAGATGCTGAACCGCGGCCTGCCATTCCGCCTCGCTCTGGGGCAGCAGATTAGCCGTCCAGGTGCCTAAAGAATCCACCAGCAAGCAGCCTGCAGGAGCTGCCGCGATCGCCTCCGGTAAATCAATGGCCACTTCCTGGAGCTGCCAGTGGTTCGGTCGGCGCTGGCGATGACGCCGAATCCGCGTCATCCAGTCTTCGTCACGGATGTCGGCCTGTCCGGTGGCGATGTAGGTGACCGGTAGACCCAACCCCTGGGCTAGCTGCTCGGCCCATTCGCTCTTGCCAGATCGGGCGGGCCCTGTCACCAGTCGATGGGACTGTCCGTGGGCAGTGGTCGTTTCCTTATCAGTCATCGCCAGGTTGAGGATTTCCATCCCTCAGCATAAGCCTCTGAAGTCAATCCCCTGGGAGTGCTTCTCTGAGTCCACCGAGGCCACTAGACTATAGGCGGTGGTTGTCATTTATTTATTCGGCTGGCATTGACAGATTCTTCCAACATTGGCCCATCGCAAACCATGGATCGCCGCGAGCTGCGAGAACTGGTGCGATCGCAACTGGCAGCCCTGCTAGAACAGGGTAACTATCCAGGGGCTAAAGCCCTGCTGGTGCCGGTGCAGCCTGCCGATATTGCCGAAGCGATCGAGGGACTTCCTGAAACGATGCAGGCCCTGGCCTTCCGGCTGCTTTCTAAAAACGAAGCGATCGAGGTCTATGAAAATCTGGATTCCGCCGTTCAGCAGTCCCTGGTCGAAGAATTTAAGCGCCAAGACGTCATCGACGTAGTCGATAAAATGTCTCCCGACGATCGCGCTCGCCTGTTCGATGAACTGCCCGCCAAGGTGGTGCGCCAGTTACTTACCCAGCTGAGCCCCCAAGAACGCCAATCCACCGCCTTACTCCTGGGCTATGAGGCAGGAACTGCCGGGCGGATCATGACCCCGGAGTACATCGCCCTCAAAGAAAACTGGACCGTTTTTCGCGCCCTGGAATATATCCGTAACCGCGCCGACGTCAGTGAAACCATCTACTATCTCTACGTCACCGATGCCGCCCGTCGCCTGACCGGCATTCTCTCCCTCCGGGATTTGGTCACCGGCCAGCCTGATCAGACCATTGGCGACCTAATGACTCGCGATGCCATTTCCGTGCAGACCGACACCGACCAGGAAGAGGTGGCTCACCTGATCCAGCGCTACGATTTCTTGGCTGTGCCGGTCGTAGACACCGAACAGCGTCTTGTCGGCATCGTCACGGTTGATGATGTGATCGACGTTTTAGAGGAAGAGGCGACGGAGGATATCTATGCCCTAGGCGGGGTTCAGTCAGGGGGAGAAAGCTACTTTCAAACCAACCTGCTGTCGGTAGCCCGCAAGCGAGTGCTGTGGCTATCGATTCTGTTAGTTACAAATACCGTGACTACGGCGGTGATTCGCAGCCAGCAGAGCATTCTGGAGCAGGTGGTGGTGTTAGCGGCGTTTATCCCTCTGCTGATTGGCAGCGGAGGGAACGTGGGAGCCCAGTCTTCTACGGTGGTAATTCGCGGTCTCAACACTAAAGAGATTGATCCCCAAAAAGCGATGTCGGTCATTCAGCGAGAAGCGACAGCAGGGGCGTTTTTAGGACTGATGCTAGGCATCGTCGTCACGGTCTGGGCCTATGTCCTCCAGGGCAATCTGGAAGTGGCCATCACCGTGGGCATCAGCCTGGTGGCCATTTCGATTTTGGCTTCTACGGCAGGGGGAGCCTTGCCGATTGTCTTTCAGAATCTGGGGTTTGACCCGGCTCTAATGTCGGCTCCGTTCATTACCACCGTCGTTGATGTGCTGGGGGTTTTGCTGTATTTGACCTTGGCCCGCTACATCCTCGATCTAGGCTAGCTTCAACCGAGAACCAAGAACGGGGCCTCGCAGCATTGTTAAGTAGAATACTTATTTGGCTTAGGATAGGGGAAACCTGTATAGATGAAGTATGTCTAGGTGCCAATGCTATTGTTAAGCAAATGTTTACAATATTCTTGGAACAAAGATGCCAGCTTCATTGTTAGTTGTCTCTTTGACAGGCAGAGGAGCTTGAACTCTAAAGTCTTTTTTGGAGCTTAAACTCCTATGTCGCTCAATGGTTCTACTGATCTGGCTAGCCCCTCCGAACCCCTCGCAAGTAGATTGCCCGTGCTGCAAAACTTCAAGCAAGACTTAAAAAATGACTTGATTGCCGGGTTGCTGGTGATTATTCCCCTAGCCACCACAATTTGGCTAACGTACACCGTTTCTACTTGGGTGATTCGGTTTTTGACCCGATTCCCAAAGCAGCTCAACCCCTTTACGAGCCTGCATCCGCTGCTGGTGGACTTTATTAACCTGGCGATTGGGTTGGCGGTGCCGCTGCTGTCTATTCTGCTAATTGGCCTAATGGCCCGCAATATTGCTGGTCGCTGGCTGCTGGATTTTGGGGAGCGAATCTTGCAGTCGATTCCCCTGGCTGGATCGGTTTATAAAACCCTGAAGCAGTTGCTAGAAACTGTCTTGCAGGACTCTCAGTCGAGATTTCGACGGGTGATTCTGGTGGAATATCCCCGTCGGGGCCTGTGGGCGATCGCTTTTGTCACGGGCTCGATGGCGACAGCAACCCCTGATGCCACCCGCATGCTCAGCGTCTTTGTGCCGACGACTCCCAATCCCACTAGCGGCTGGTATGCGGTGGTGCCAGAACAGGATGTCATTAACCTATCGATTTCTATTGAAGAGGCTTTTAAGGTACTGCTTTCCGGAGGTATTGTTGGGCCTGATTTGGCCTCCGCTGTACCCTTGGATCGGATCGCTCGGGAAGCTGAGGAAAGCCGTCCGGCCAATTTGCCCATTAATTCGGTCCTCAACCGTAGCCGCCAGCGGTCGGTGTTGCCCGTAGAAGAAGACTGTTAGCATATCGGCATTCGCCGGAGGAAAGTCCATGCAGGCGCGACGAATTGCGCGAGAATTGGCCCTGTTGGGTCTTAGTCAGCTGCCAGAC
>PYEQ01000346.1 GCA_003017785.1 filamentous cyanobacterium CCP5
GCGGCGACGTCGTCGAGGTCCGCGTCGACTTCGGCCGGGCGCTCGATCCGGCGGCGATGGCCGACGCGATCGCGGCCGGGCCGACGCGGCTGTGCGCCGTCGTGCACGCCGAGACCAGCACCGGCGTGCTCACCGACCTGAACCCGATCGCGGCGGCGGCGCGCGAGGCCGGGGCCCTGTTCGCGGTCGACTGCGTGACCAGCATCGGCGGCCTCGAGCTCGACTTCGACGACGTCGGCGTCGACGCGGCGTTCTGCGGCACCCAGAAGTGCCTGTCGGTGCCGCCGGGACTCGCGCCGGTCACGTTCTCGCCGCGCGCGCTCGCGCGCGTCGCGGATCGCCGCCACCCGGTGCCGTTCTACTTCGACACGCGCCTGCTGACCGGCTACTTCGGTCCCGACCGCGCCTACCACTACACCGCTCCGGTCAGCATGATCTACGCGCTGGCCGCGTCGCTCGAGGAGGTCGCCGCCGAGGGCCTCGCGGCACGCGAGGCGCGCCACCGCGACGTGGCGGCGGCGCTGCGCCGGGGCCTCGCGCCGCTGGGACTCGAGCCGCTGGTGCCGGTCGAGCACGCGACGCCGATGCTGACGACCGTCCGCTACCCGGACGGCGTCGACGACGGCGCCTTCCGGCGGCATCTGCGGGAGCGCCACGGCATCGAGGTCGGCGGCGGGCTCGGCCCGCTCGCCGGCAGGGCGTTCCGCGTCGGGCTGATGGGGCACGGCGCGCGGCGCGAGAACGTGCTGCGCGCCGTCGCCGCGTTCGGCGACGCACTGGCGGCCTGCGGCCACCGCGACGCCGACGTCGCGGGCGCGCTGGCGGCCGTGCACGCAGGCTGAGGCCGCTGTATCGTTCGCCGCCCCATGGACGAAGCCATTGCCGCCGTGGGAGGAGACTGGTCACGACTGGCCGAGGCTCGCCGCACCCGAGCCGACATCTGCGCCTTTGTTGAGCTCCACGTGGAGCAGGGGGGCGTCTTAGAACATACCCAAACAGAAATTGGCGTGGTGCAGGGGGTAGTCGGCATGCAGCGCTACCAGATCACCATTGAAGGCAGCCCCAACCACGCCGGTACAACTCCCATGGACCAGCGCCAGGATGCCCTATTGGCAGCAGCCCAAATCGTGCTAGCTGTTAACACTCTGGCCAGCCAGCCCCCGGGCGATCGCGTGGCCACGGTGGGGGCCCTGCAGGTCTGGCCCAACGCCGCTAACATCGTGCCCGGCAAGGTGGTAGCCAGCTTAGACGTGCGGGATTTGTCCCAGAGTGCGATCGATACCCTCGTAACCGACCTTAACCGCCAGATTATTGACATCGCCGCTGCGACCCACACTAAGATCACCGTTGTTCCCCAGCTCAACGTGGCCCCGAGTCCCGCTCGGCCAGAAATTCAGGTCATCATCGCCGAGGCTGCCGAGCGCCTCGGTCTGAGCCACTGCCCATTGCCCAGCCGCGCCGGTCACGACGCCCAGGAAATGGGCCGGATCACCGACATGGGCATGATTTTCGTGCCCAGTATTGCTGGGGTCAGCCATTCTGCCACCGAATACACCACCCCTGAGCAATGTGCGAACGGGACTCAGATTCTGCTTGACACCCTGCTTAGCCTAGATCGCCACTATGATTAAGGCGATTGACGGCGGCTGATCACAGAGGTGGCAAAATTGCTCCTGGCTCCATCCAGAGAACCGAACCCCCATCAATCCTTGCCTCTGATAGGCTTTAGCTAAAGTATGTTTGGCCTGATTGGGAGGGACTGGAATGGCTGCCACCGACTTCAAAGACTATTACTCCACCCTGGGGGTCAGTCGGTCTGCCAGCGCCGAAGAGATTAAGCGGGCGTTTCGTAAACTCGCCCGTCAGTACCATCCGGACGTCAATCCCGGCAGCGAAGCCGCAGAAGCCAAATTTAAAGAAATTAGTGAAGCCTACGAAGTTCTTTCTGATCCCGATAAACGCCAAAAGTATGACCAGTTTGGCCGCTACTGGCAGCAGGCAGGGGGAACCGCTGGTGGCTATGCCGGTAGCCCCTCTGACTTTGGTGGCTTTGATTTCAGCAACTACGGCAGTTTTGATGAATTCATCAACGAGCTCCTAGGGCGATTTGGTAGTGGTTTTGGCAGCCCTGGCGCTGGCTCTAGCCGCACCTATACGAGCTATCGTCCTCAGGGAGCTCGAGGATCAGGGCCTGCTAGCGGCTTTGGCAGTCCCGGCTTTGGCTACGACACGGGTGCGGCTGGCTCCTATGACCAGGAAGCCAAAATCACCCTCTCCTTGAGTGAGGCGTTTCATGGCAGCCGCAAGCGACTGCGTATCGGCTCTGAGGAAGTAGAGGTCAAAATCCCGGCCGGGGCTAAGGCTGGCAGCAAAATTCGTCTGCGAAATCGCGGTCAGATGAATCCCTACAGCGGTGAGCGGGGGGATATTTATTTAGTAGTCGAACTGCTTCCCCATAATTTCTTCGAACTAGACGGTGACAGGCTGACCTGCGAAGTCCCGATCGCCCCCGATGAGGCGGTCCTGGGTGGTCAGATTGAGGTGCCTACCCCCGATGGCAGTGTCACGATGAACCTGCCTGCCGGCATTAAATCTGGTCAGTCCCTACGGCTGCGGGGTAAAGGCTGGCCCGATCGCAAGGGGGGACGGGGCGATCAGCTGGTGAAAGTGATTATTTCTCCTCCCAAGCAGCTGTCTGACGAGGAGCGACAACTCTATGCTCAAATCCAGAGCAAGCGCAGCGAAAATCCCAGACAGTCAATTCAATCGATGCGGCTGTAGATGCGGGGTTAGAAGTTTGAGTGAATCCAGCCTAGAAACCTCCAGCCGATCATTGAGTGATGACCCTGCTGGAGGCTTTAGCTGACTTAGGGGCTATTCCTAGACGTGGGCCGGAGCCTTAGTCCACTCGTGGTGGAAGCTACCTTCCTTGTCAACCCGCTCATAGGTATGGGCACCGAAGTAGTCCCGCTGGGCCTGGGTCAGGTTCTGAGGCAGGCGATCGCGGCGGTAGCTGTCGAAGTAGTCCAGGGAGGCGCTAAAGGCCGGGACTGGAATCCCCAGCTTGGCGGCGGTGGCCACCACTTCCCGCCAGGCATCCTGGCGATCCAGAATCGTCTGCTTAAACTCAGGGGCCAGCAGCAGGTTCGACAAAGCCGGATCTTCGTCGAAGGCGTGCTTGATCTTATTCAAAAAGCCGGCTCGAATGATGCAGCCGCCTTTCCAAATGCGGGCGGTTTCCCCCAAATCCAGGTTGTAGTCGTAGGTCTTAGAGGCCACCCCCAGCAGGGCCATGCCCTGGGCGTAGGAGCAAATCTTCGAGCAGTAGAGGGCGTCGCGGATCTGGTTGATCGCGGTTTTGATGTCCCCTTCGAACTTGCCGGTGGGACCAGCGATCTGCTTCGATGCCTTCACCCGCTCCGGCTTGATGGAAGAAATAATCCGGGCGTTAACGGCGGCGGCAATGGTGGGAATGGTGACCCCCATATCCAGGGCGTTGATCACCGTCCAGCGGCCCGTCCCTTTCTGACCTGCCGCATCCACGATCAGCTCCACCAGGGGCGTTCCCGTATCAGGGTCGGTGTTGGTGAAGATATCGGCGGTAATCTCAATCAAGAATGAGTTGAGTTCGTCGGTGAGGTTCCACTCGGCGAACACCTCGGCTAGCTGTACGTGGTTCAGTCCCAGCACGTTTTTAAGCAGGTCGTAGGCTTCAGCAATCAGCTGCATGTCGCCGTACTCAATGCCGTTATGCACCATCTTCACGTAGTGGCCGGAGCCCCCTGGGCCAATGTAGGTAACGCAGGGACCGTCGTCCACCTGGGCGGCGATTTTAGTCACAATCGGCTCAATTGAGTCATAGGCCGCTTTGGTTCCTCCGGGCATCAGGCTAGGGCCGTTGAGGGCGCCCTCTTCGCCACCGCTAACCCCCATGCCGATGAAGCTAAGGCCGGTGGACTCCAGTTCTTTTACCCGACGCTCGGTATCTTCGTAGAGGGAATTGCCGCCGTCGATGATCATGTCATCTTCGTCTAGCAGGGGCTTTAACTGGCCAATGACGGCATCTACGGGCTTACCAGCCTTCACCATCACCAAAATTCGGCGGGGGCGTTCCAGGGCAGCCACAAACTCTTCTAAGCTGTAGGTGGCCTGAATGTTTTTACCGCCTGCCCGCCGGGCCATGAATTCGTCGGTTTTTTCTGCGGTTCGGTTATAGACCGCGACCGGAAACCCATTGCGCTCGACGTTAAGCGCCAGGTTTTCGCCCATGACGGCCAAACCGATTACACCAAAACTCTGTGGCATAGGATCTTCTCTGTGACTGTACAGGTTGCTCGAAAATTGACTGCGGGGCATCTCCAAGTCTTGCCCATAGGGTAGACCTGTTTTTTGCGATGGCGAATCTGTCAAAGGTTTTCTTTAGGCGGATGGGTTGATTCGGGGTCAGTTCATTACCATTTGGTAGCCCATGCATCAAAATCCGGCCTCAGTCCATGGGGCGTCGTCGTTCATTCCCCCTGGCTTGCTTCGAAATGGACTGCTGATGACCCTCTATGCCGGACTGGTGATGCCCTACCGGTGGCAGCGCTCAACCCCTCAGCCGGAGCCTCCCTATCGTCCCCACCGGTTCTACGGAGCTGACCAAGTGCCGATTCATGGATTGTGGGCCTGTCCAGATCGGCCCAGGGGCACGCTTATTGGCACCTACGGCATCACGGGTGACCTAGAGAATCAATGGTTTCTGCGGGTACTAGGTCGCAAAGCCTATGGCCAAAACCTAGCGGTGGTGATCTTCGACTGGCGCGCCCATGGCAAAACTGCCCAGCTTTCCCCTGTGCTCACGTCCGATGGTCTTTATGAAGGGGCAGATTTTGTGCATATTGCCCAACAGGCCCTGGCCCTGGGCTGTCCGGCTCCCGTTTGGTTTGCTGGGTTCTCCCTGGGTGGGCAATTGGCCCTGTGGGGATTAGAGGCGATCGCTCAGACGGCTCCAGCCATTGGCCTCAATCCAGAAACTATCGGCGGGGCGATCGCCATTTGCCCGAGTCTCGACTCAAACCGCTCTTTGGCCTACCTAGAGCAAGATCCGCTGGGTAAATACATCGAGCGGGCGATCACTGGCAATCTTCAGCGCCTAGCCTGGCAGATTCAGGCCTACCACCCTGGCAGCTTCGACCCCGAGGCGATCGCCCGCATACACTCCATTCGCAGCTTTGATCGGGAGTTGGTGATTCCGCGACTGGGGTTTGGCAGCCTAGAGGCCTACTATGCCGCTAGCAGCCCCCTGCCCTGGCTGCCTAAGCTCCAGCGCCCCGCCCTGGTGATCTACGCCGAAGACGATCCCCTGTTTGCCCCAGAAATTATTGCTGAGGTGCGGGCGATCGCCCGCACCACCTCCTGTCTGGATCTGCTTTTAACCCCCAACGGGGGGCATGTTG
>PYEQ01000347.1 GCA_003017785.1 filamentous cyanobacterium CCP5
GACGTGGTTCGCTCAGTGACGGGATGGGACTTCATTACTAATGCTGTATTAAGTGCATCCTTAAATTGAATTGGTATAAGCTGAGAAGCCGTTTATCCAGTGGGACGTTTGGGGCATGTTCACTCTAAAGGTGATGGAGCAGCCATCCGATCGATGACTCGCTGTAGTTTTGGGCTGATAGGGTTAGTCACCCAATACGCCTGGTAGTTCCATCCCGTTCCTAGGCCATCCATCAGATTAGGTTGATCTGAATCAAGGCTTTCTAAATGATCTAAAAAGGTGAGGTCACTAGCCCTACTGATGACAAATCTGCCCTTGCTGCCATAAAACTGACATCAGCGAATAGGACAAAGGCTGAAACAAAGAGCCCATGACGAGACTTGAACTCGTGACCTCACCCTTACCAAGGGTGTGCTCTACCGCTGAGCTACATGGGCTAGTTAACTAGTATTTGATTAATATTTTATCGTGGTGGGCCGGGCTGGATTCGAACCAGCGTAGGCGTAGCCAGCGGATTTACAGTCCGCCCCCATTAACCACTCGGGCACCGACCCGCCCATCCACGATTGTTAATCGTATCACACATTAATAGCTTATCTTGCAGGATTGAGCAGAAAATGACTTTTTTTTCTGAGGGACTGATTTTTGCTACGAGGCTCAACAAAATTGATCCCGAGCAGCGTTTTGTCAAGGCGAAAGGGTGGATGATCTTATTTGTCAAAAACGGGTCTCAATTTAATCAGCCTACGACTGATTACTAATAGGTTTTTGCTTGCTTAAACCCGCCTCGTTTTGCTCATAGGCAGCTACGATACGCTGCACTAGAGGATGTCGTACCACGTCGGCCTGGGTGAATTTGCAAAAAGCAATCCCCTCAACTGAGTGAAGGATTTTCTGGGCCACATCCAGCCCAGATGTTTGGTTGTAGCCCAGGTCGGTCTGGGTCGTATCCCCGGTTACTACCATCCGAGACTTGAAGCCCAACCTAGTCAGCACCATTTTCATCTGGGCTGGCGTAGTATTTTGGGCCTCATCTAAGATGACGAAGGCGTTGTTTAAGGTACGTCCGCGCATGTAGGCCAAGGGAGCCACCTCAATCACCCCCCGCTCCATCAGGCTAGGAATCTTTTCAGGGTCAATTAGTTCATGGAGCGCGTCATAGAGGGGTCGCAGATAGGGATTGACCTTTTGCTGCAGGTCGCCTGGTAAAAATCCGAGGCGTTCACCTGCTTCTACGGCGGGGCGGGTTAAAATCAAACGCTCATACTCGTTATTCATGAGGGCCTGAACGCCGACCATTGCCGCCAGGAAAGTTTTACCCGTTCCAGCTGGGCCAGAACAGAAGACTAAATCCCGCGATCGCAGAGCCTTGACATACTGGCGCTGTCGAAAGGTCCGGGCCCGAACCGCTTCTCCTCGACGCGTCTGAGCCACAACGTCTTTTTGAATCGCTCGCAGTTCTTCAGTCTGCTCAGTTTCAATGGCGTGGCGAGCCGTCATAATATCAGCGCTAGTAATGGGCTGTCCCTGACTCCACAGAGGTTCCAGCGCCCGCACGATGCCATGGACGCGCTCAGTTCCTGTTTCCGTACCCGCAACCACCAGTTCCCTACCCCGTAGTGCAACAGAGGTTCCAGTTAAACGAGCCAGCAGCTTAAAATTCTCGTCCTGGTAGCCAGCTAGGGCGATCGCGCTTTCAGTTGTCGGAAACTCAATTTGAGCCGGGTAGGGCATACCTCTGGGCCATGATGATTCACTCAAGAATTCTGTTGGGGACCATCGTCTCTGCGAATGGGTTCCCCTGTACGACGGTTGGGACGGCTCGGCTTAGGGCGTCCCCCTCGGCTGGGGCTACTCTTACTAGAAGACTCGCCATAAATATCCAGGTAGGCAGACCAGCCCACCATCTTGGCAGTGGCATTCAGCACCTTGCGGATAGCCTGAATATTCCGACCGCCGCGGCCAAATACCCGGCCCCGGTCTTCCTCTTTAAAGGCTAGCCGAATCCAAACCTTGGAGCGATTAGGGGCTAACTCACAATCAGCCCGGAGGGAGCTCACATCATCCAGGAATGGCTCAATCAAAAATCTGACCAGCCCCAAAAAATCTGGGCTACCTGCGCCCAGGGAATTTTGGCTAGGGTTCGGATCAGAGTTAGGCGTCGGCACGAAGCTGCTCAAAAACGTTGGCTTTGCGGAGGATATGCTCAACGGTTTTGGTAGGCTGAGCACCTTCCTTGAGGCGGCGAACGATCGCCGGCACCTCTAGACGGGTCTCATCAGTCCGAGGATTGTAAAAGCCCAGTTCTTCGAGAGGCCGTCCATCGCGACGGGCATGGCCATCAATCGCAATAATGCGGTAGCTAACTTCCCGCTTCTTACCAAAACGCTTGAGTCGCAGCTTGATCATGGGTTTGAAAAGTCACCTTTGACTAAAGTTTGTAGACATAATCTGCCTAGGCATCTAAATCCTAGATTCCTAGATACCTAACTTTTGGAAAAAGCTACTGCCCCTAGAAGGTGCCGTATTTTCTCCGTAAGCTCCTTACTGTAACACCCAGAAGCTGCATTCTTCAAATGGCCCTAGGATGCCACTGCGCATGATGAATCTGTCAGCCATCTCACCCACGGGAGTCGCCGCGATCGCGGCGGCTTCAGTCATTAATCTTCATGCTCGTCAAAGGGATCGGCTAGCTGCTTGGCCGGCGGACCGAAGGCGGTATAAACGGAAAAGCCGGTAACTCCGAGGAGCACAATGGCGACGGAAATAATAAGAACTGTTGCAGGCTCCATAGACTTTCTCAGAATGGGTGACACTCCCATCCTATAATATTACGAACTATAAAGTGACTCGTTACAGGGAGACCCATGGCACAACGGACTTGGTTAGGAGACATCCTGAAGCCGCTCAACTCCGAATACGGAAAAGTGTCGCCTGGTTGGGGGACTACACCTCTGATGGGTGTGTTCATCGGCCTTTTCTTCGTGTTTTTGCTGATCATTCTGCAGCTCTATAACTCCTCCATCTTGCTGGATAGCGTCCAGGTAGATTGGCGTAGTCTGGGTAGCTAGGACTCCCCATAGCAGGACAGTCCTGGGCTGATCTTCAGTCTCGCCTATTAGCCCGTTTACTAGATTTATTCTGTCGGGGCAGTGTCAGGTTCCTTAGAGCCAGGCACTGCCCTTTAATTTTGGCTATGCCCAGGTCTGGGCCACGGCGATCTACACTGGTGGGGATGTGTAGCCTCGTGCGTGCTGAACTGGGGGATGTACTTATGAACGTGTTTGGGATTGGTCTGCCGGAAATGGCCCTGATTCTGGTCCTGGCCCTGCTAGTATTCGGTCCCAAGAAGCTGCCAGAAATTGGACGCAGCATGGGTAAGGCCATCAAGGGATTTCAAGACGCCTCACGGGAGTTCGAAGAAGAATTTAAGCGGGAAGCTGAGCAGGTGCAAAAGAGCGTTTCTGAGCCAATGAAGGCCTCCCTAGAAGAGCCGGAGCCGAAAGCCCTGTCTCCCCAAGACCAGAAAGAATCGGTGATAGAGCCGGAGGCCGAATCACAGCCCGTCGAGGAAAGCAACTCCCCAGAAAATAGCCGCACTGCATAGCCGCACTGCTTAGAGCGCCAAGATCTTTATTTAAGTCATCGATTGTTTGGGCATGGTAGAGCAAAGCCCATCGCCAGCCCTTGTGTTGCCTCGGTTGATTGTGGGCCTAGGTAATCCTGGGGCGAAGTATGCGGGCACCCGCCACAATGTTGGTTTTGAGATGGTCGATCGCCTGTCCCAGCGGTGGCAAATTCCTCTCAAAGAGGATCGCCGGTTTCAAGGCAGCTACGGGGATGGGCTGGGTGCCGGACGGCGCATCAGCCTGCTAAAACCGTCAACCTATATGAACCGCTCTGGTCAGTCGATTCGGTCAGTCATTGATTGGTTCAAGTTAGAGCCAGAATCGGTGCTCATCGTCTACGACGACATGGATTTGCCTGTGGGGCGGCTGCGGCTGCGGCTATCCGGATCGGCAGGGGGCCATAACGGTATGAAGTCGGCGATCGCCCATTTAGGCACCCAGAACTTTCCCCGCATGCGCATTGGCATCGGGGCAACCAATGCCCCGGCGGAGCGCGACTCGGCGGTGGTTTCCCACGTTCTGGGGCGTTTTTCGCCAGCGGATCGCGATCGCATCAATACCGTCATCGACTACGCCACCAAAGCGGTAGAACTCAGTCTGGAATCAGGGGTAGAAAAAGCCATGAGCTACTACAACGGCCTCTCCATTGACTAGCTCTGTCTGTCTGGGCAGTCTGAAGATAGCCTGAGGTGGGCATTCAATTCGTCCTTGGGCTGTGTTTGCACCGTCCTCGCCCCAAATCCGCCAAATTAAGACCGTGAGTGCCTCCTACACATTTGTTTTTCTCGAAATTTTTTCCTGCGAGGGGGGGATTCAGTCTTACGTCAAGGACATTCTGACCGCCTACAGCCAGCAGACTGATTTACCACGGGCGGATGTTTTCTTGCTCCGAGATGCACCCGCCTGTGAGAATCCGTTGACTGGCGGCAAGCTCAGATTTCACTACATGGCCTCCTCTCGGCCTGCCCTGGGCCGACTACGGCTGGCGATTGCGCTGTTCTGGCATTTGTGGCGAGATCGCCCCCAGCGAGTAGTGTGTGGTCATATCAACCTGGCCCCCTTGGTTGGTCGCCTGAGCGCCTGGCTAGGCATCCCCTACACGGTCATGACCTACGGCAAGGAGGACTGGCATCGTCTGCCGCCAACGCCTCGCCAAAGTCTGCAACGGGCAGATAGTGTCTGGGCGATTAGTCGCTACAGCCGGGATCTAGCCTGCTGTGCCAATGATTTCCCGCCTGAAAAAATTCAGCTGCTGCCCTGTGTGGTGGATGGCCAGATTTTTCAACCGGGTGCTGCTGATCCGGCCTTGGTGGCCCAGTATGGACTACAGGGATCTCGGGCGCTGATGACGGTCGCCCGCCTTTGGTCTGGTGATATATACAAAGGGGTGGATGTCACCATTCGAGCCCTCCCGGCGATCGCCACCGTCTTCCCCAACGTCAAATACCTGGTGATTGGTCGGGGGGACGACCAGCCCCGTTTAGCCCGACTAGCCGCAGATCTTGGCGTCGTCGATCAGGTCGTCTTCGCTGGTTTTGTTCCGAACGATCAGCTAGTAGCCCACTATCGACTAGCAGACGCCTACGTCATGCCTTCCCAGGAAGGGTTTGGCATTGTTTATTTAGAGGCCATGGCCTGCGGGGTTCCCGTCATCGCCGGAGATAGCGACGGATCCGCCGATCCACTCCAGGATGGACGACTTGGCTGGCAGGTGCCCCATCGCAACCCAGAGGCGGTCGCTGCTGCCTGTATCGAACTCTTAGCGGGCAAAGATCCCCGCTGTGATGGTACCTGGCTCCGTCAGGAAG
>PYEQ01000348.1 GCA_003017785.1 filamentous cyanobacterium CCP5
AGATGTGTATAAGAGACAGTCCCCAAGTGGCTAGCTAGGGTCGATGAAAAATCTTTGAGCATAGACTCCACCTGGGCGCTATCAGGGGAATCGACGGAGGTTTGTACTTTGATTAACGGCATGGCAATTACACCATTTACTCGGGACAACATTACGCAAACGAGCCCTGCCATCGTCGGAGACAGGGAGGAAGAAAAATTCTAACCGGGCAGCTTCTTGGCGGCGATCGCCCTAGCCTCTGTAGCTGCTGGCCTCAGCCTGATGACTCAGCCGCCAACGCTAGCCACCGTAGTTCCAACCGGTGTCTTCCAGCAGTAGCGGATCGCCTTCACGGTGCAGGGAGGCTCCAACCACTTCCCCGACAAAAACCGTATGATCACCGTGCTCGACCGCACCCACGACTCGACATTCCACATAGCCCAGGGTGTCCTTGATCACCGGACAGCCGGTCTCTGGAGCTTCATAGAACTCGATATCTTCAAACTTATTGCCAGACCGACGCAGGGGCTTAAAAAAGTTTTGGGCCATATCCTTTTGGCCGGCTTCTAAAAAGCTAATAGCAAAGACACCGCTTTCTTTGAGCATGGTGTGGGAGGTGGAATCGTTCTTGACACAGTTGACGATCAGGGGAGGCTGGAAAGAGGCCTGCATCACCCAGCTGGCCGTAAACCCGTTCATCTCATCGCCGTTACGCACTCCACATACATAAAGACCATGGGGAATCTTGCGCAGCAGCGTCTTTTTTGCCTGTTCATCTAGCACGACATACCTGCCTTCTTAAATCACACGGTTCAGTGTAATACGGAGCCAGCAGGACTTGGAATCTGCACCAGGGGAGAACCGTTGGCCGCGGGCTGAAAAGAGCGACTGGTGATTGTGGTGCCCTGGAGAACCAAAGCAACCGACTTTTTAGCGACCTACTTTTTAGCGACTCCATCGACGCGGGCCGCGTGTTTCACCGCCGCCGCGACCGCCGGAGCCACTCGTTCGTCAAAAACAGAGGGCACGATGTGTTCAGCGTTGAGGTCTGCCGCCGCCACGAGGGAGGCGATCGCGTAGGCCGCCTCTAAATACATCGCCACCGTCAACTCCCGAGCCCGACAGTCAATTGCTCCCCGCAGTACCCCCGGAAAGGCCAACACGTTATTGATCTGATTGGGATAGTCGCTGCGCCCTGTCGCCATCACCCCAACGATGTCGCTCACCAGTTCAGGTTGGATTTCAGGAATCGGATTGGCCATGGCGAACACAATCGGCTGAGCCGCCATGGATTTGACCATGTCCACCGACACCACTCCTGGCACGCTGACCCCTAGAAACACGTCCGCGCCCACCATGGCATCGGCCAAGGAGCCAGATTTTTCCACGGCAAATTCTTGCTTCTGCAGGTTGAGATCATCGCGATTCTTGGCAATGATGCCTTTGGAATCACACATCAAGATTTGGGCGACCCCAGCTTCCTTGAGCAGTCGGGCAATCGCCACTCCGGCCGCTCCGGCCCCGTTAATCACCACCGTGATCGACTCCAGCGCTTTGTTCACTAGCTTGAGGGCATTCACAAGGGCCGCCAGGGTAACGATGGCGGTGCCGTGCTGATCATCGTGGAACACTGGAATATCAATTTCTTTGCGCAGGCGAGCCTCGATTTCAAAGCAGCGAGGAGCGCTGATATCTTCCAAGTTGACGCCCCCATAAACTGGGGCAATCCGCTTGACGGTATCAACAATTTCGTCAGTATCCTGGGTCGCCAAGCACACCGGGAACGCATCGAGACCGGCAAACTTCTTAAACAGTAGGGCTTTACCTTCCATTACCGGCATCGCTCCCTCTGGCCCCAGGTTGCCGAGGCCCAGCACAGCGCTGCCATCAGTCACAATGGCAATGGTATTGCCCTTGATCGTGAGGTCGTAGACCCGCTCCGGATGGCGGGCAATTTCTAGGCAGATACGGCCCACTCCAGGGGTGTAGGCCATGGCCAAGTCTTCCTGGTTGGTCAGGGGCAGCTTACTTTCGACGCTGATCTTGCCCCCTTCATGGATGGTGAAGGTGCGATCGCAGATATCCAGCACCTCGATCTCCTCCAGGGCCGACACAGCTTTGACAATGCTCTCAGCATGTTCCTCGCTAGAGGCATCCACGTTGACGGTGCGCACAACTACTTTACGACTGCGGCTGACCAAGCCCATGTCGCCTAGATTGCCCCCGGCATCGGCGATCGCCTGGGTAATTTTTGCCAGCATTCCCGCCCGGTTAGGAATGCTCAGGCGGAGAGTCAAACTAAAACTGGAGTTGGGGGTGAGCGCTGCCATGAAGGTGTCCTAGCACAATGAAAACCATTAGAGAATGGTAAAGGCATTTTGCCTCGGACACTGTCCGGATTTCATAAGGCTGTGTGATGATGATCAAGCGAATACGAACCGCGCCCCAGTCCGACCCACAGCCTGGCTACCCCCACGATTAAGGAACCTGCCTCGATCAGACCGATTCCACATGCCTAGCTTCTACGCTGAAATTGACATCAATACTCCTCGCTTCGAAGTGTGGGATGCCCTCATCCATAAAGAAGAATGGCACCATTGGAATACCTTTCTCTACGACGGTGATCCGAGTCGGCCATTTGTCCAGGGCACGGAAGTGCTACTGGCCCTAAGGCGCCTCGAAGGGGAAGAGGCCACTGAATTTCAGCCCAAGGTCACCCTGATGCAGCCCGATAGCTGCCTGCGGTGGGTTTCCAAGGTTCCTGGCCTGCGCAGCGAGCACGTCTTCGAACTAGCGGTAATCGGTCCAAATCGCACCCGATACATCCATCGTGAGCGCTTATCAGGCTTACTATCCAGACTATTTTTCCCGTTCATTCGCAAGGACGAAAAACAGGGGCTGCGTCGCATGGCCTATCAGCTCAAACGATACGCCGAATGGCGTTATCGCCAGCGCTATTAAGCCTTAGCGGTAGTCTACCTGGGTAGAGCGCCCTTCCTTCGGCTTAGGACGACGGGAACCCGATTTTTTCTTAGGCGGTTTGCGGGATTCTTCCTCATCTTCCGGAGTTTGGGCCTCAACCAGAAAGACCCGGTAGCCGTCATTGACTCGATAGAGGGTCGAGCAGGAGCAAATCAGCCCCTGGGCCTCTAGCTGGGCCGCTCGCTGATCCCGGGCCTCTCGGGCCTGCTCAGCTTCTTCCCAGTCGGTTTCGAGAAAGGTTTCTTGTATCAAGCTCATGATAGGAACTACAGGTTATGGATTCAGCATAGAGGCTCGGTGCTCCAATGCCTAAAATTCGCATCTGCCTAAGCTATTCAGTTGGCGGATAGCGGCAGTCAAAATCCGGTGAGTTCTTGGCAAATGGCATGGCGATCAGCCCCGGCTAACGCATTTTTTGCAGGCTGCTGATAATCCCCAGACTGAAACAAGCCAAGATCAAGATCCAGATGACAATGCCCGGCAAAAACGTCAGCAGACCAACCCCGCGCAAACACCAGACAGCAGCTGTCAGCCCTAAAGTCCCGAGGAAACCCTTTAAGCAGGGGGACAGCTGAGAGCGACGGAAAGACATAGGCTAGCAGAGAGAAGGCCGGTGTTTCTATTCTGGCACGGCTACAGTCCGTAAAAACCCTAAAAACCTCCGTAGGATCCCTGAGGACTCTATGTAAAGTGACCGTAAAAATACGGTTCTACCCTTAGGTTTAGACGTATAAAGCACCAAAATAGCAGCATTACCAGGGCATGATTTGCTTTGGTCTTTATCAGGAGGTTCGTGGCCATGGTTGCAAGCGTTGAAAGACTATCATTCCCTGCTCAAACTCCAGCTCCCCTAGCCCATGACAACAGCCATTTGCTCAGTGGCAAAATCCTGGTCGATTCTTGTTCCCAGAGCGGCAGCGGTACGGCCATCGCTCGCATGTATGTGCCGCTGACGCGATCGCAAATCTGGCCGCAGCTGACTAACTACAGCCGCTGGACCGAATATTTTCCCAACATTGTCCGCAGCGAGGTGCTGGAAACCGTTAATGGCCCTAACCAGCGCTACAGAAGGCTTTACCAGGTGGGGCGTAAAGGCTTCTGTATGCTCACCGCCCAGGTAGAAATCTATCTAAAGGTGTTTGAAACCCTCTGCGATCGCCTTCAGTTTCGCTTTGAGCGGGGCACTTTCTCCAACTTCGCCGCCGAACTCACCCTTGAGGACTGCCAGGGCGGCACCATTCTCACCTACTCGGTGAGCGCTACGCCGCTGATTCCGGTTCCCGGCTTTCTGATTGAACAGGCCATGCGCCACGATTTGCCTGGCAACATGGAGCAGATGAGGCAGCTGCTTTGCCGCTAAAGTAAGTGGGCGGCAATACGAGATGGCACTGTGAACTGGTCGCGAAAAATTCGAGGCGGTTTTTGGGTCGGGCTAGGCTATATGCTTTCTCCCCTTTCCTGGTGGAACGACCTGTTTTTTAATTTGCCCATTGCCTACGGTTTCGCCTATGGGGTGACCTGGTGGTATCCCGACTGGTTTGGCCCAGCGATTGTGTTGGGCTACTGGCTGTCCAACGTCCTTGGGTTTGTCCTGATGCAGTGGGGCGTCGGCGACATAGTAGCCCCTGCTGCACAACCCGGCATCCAGACAGAGCAGACTACGGACAATCGCTGGCAGCGGCAGCTTTGGTTGAGCCTCGGTAGCTCTACGCTATATACCCTGATCGTGGCCGGCCTTGTATACTTTCATCTCCTGGACCTGCCAGACTTTTTACTTTCCTAGGGCCGCTATGCTCCATCTACTCATGGAAGCGTTCTACAAACGATCGCCCCGCCGACATGGCCGCGCTGCTGGTGGTGTAAAACGTTCCATCGCTGAGCACATCTAAATCAGGATTCACAATCCAGCACTGATAGCCTTGGCTTTCCACATAGCTAACGCCAATAATCCAGCCAACCATGGCCGAAACTTGCACAAAAGATCCTTCTTCCATGGGATTACGACCCTTGGCCTGACATTTACCACCAGCAGTGCGCTTTCCCTTTCAGGTATAGCGCACCGAGCCGCCAGCGACGCTACTATGAAATACCACAACAAACGGCTCAAGCATCCGTTTCATGGCTGTCCCTCCCTTCAGACGCTAGCTAACGACTAGCGGGTTTATCCATGAGCCCCCGTACGCTTAACCTCAGCGATCGCCTCTACAGCTACCTATTAAAAAATTCTCTTCGGGAGCCAGAAGTCCTCACCCGGCTGCGAGCAGAAACGGCTCAACAGCCCTCAGCGCAGATGCAAATTGCCCCAGAGCAGGGACAGTTTTTAGCCCTCCTAGTGCAGCTGATGGGTGCCCAAAAAGCCTTTGAGGTAGGCGTATTTACTGGCTACAGTTCACTCGCAGTAGCCCTCGCCCTGCCTGATAA
>PYEQ01000016.1 GCA_003017785.1 filamentous cyanobacterium CCP5
TCCTTACCCCTCTATCGTCCTGAAGATGAGTCAGAACTGCCGCGGATCATTCCTGTGGCCGGACAGCTGCCCCTGCCGGTGGAAGATTTCAAAGCGGTGCCGGTAACCACGGCAGCGGACCCGTTTGGGCTGGTGCAGTTCTCTGGAGTCGGAGCCTGGACAGCAGTACCGGGCTGGCAGGTGATTTTACAGGCGGAAGATCCCGTGGGAGTTCTGGCCCGTCTCAAGCAGCTCCCCAACATGCCCCAGGATGCCATCGATGAACCGGTGCTGGTGATTTGCGATCGCAGCCAGCGAGACTGGCGATCGGACAGCTACTATCTGGCTGACAGGGACGGTCAGCTCCAGGTCGGCTGGTTTGAATCTGCTCCTCCGGCCAAATTAATGGGCCGCATCGTTTTAGTAATGCGACCCAAAAAGATTTTGGATGAAGGCTACACCCAGGAATTGTGGCAAATAGACGAATAGCTAGCTACCCATGAACTGGTAGAAGAAATAGGTGGCCATGGGGATTGCCGTCGCCAGCACCAGCAGCACCACCAGCAAAATCGTCGAATAGTTACGGCTTTCGTCGGTTTCTTCAGCGGTTGCAAAGGTGCCCTCGCTATCAAAGGAGTCATCAAAGATAGGGGGACCCGGGTCGGGCTCCCCAGCCAGAACAGCCGCCAGGCGATCGGTGCCATCTAGGAGGGCCTGGTTGTACTTATCACCCTCTAGCAGGGGGACCAGCACAGTCTCTTGGGCAACGCTCTCCGCGGTCACCGGAGGCAGGAGTTCGGCCGCCGTTTCACCTACGCGAATGCCGACTACTTTGGTGACTTCATCCAGCACCAGCAGCACCTGGTTGGCCCGCAGTTCTGGGGTGGGATACCACGCTTCAAATAGCTTGTCGGTAAAGCTGTCAATGGTTTCGCCGTAGTCAAAGTGGTGAATGGTGACGAGACGAACCTCTTTACCGGTGCTGGCGGCCAGATCCCCAAGGCGGCTATTGATTTTGCCTTCACTCAGACGGCTGATGATGTCCGCCTCATCGACAATCCAGGTGTCCTCACCAGCGGAGACGGGGGGAAGCTGGTAGGGGGCGATCGCCTCAGCCGCGGAGACCCCCAGGTTCATCACCAGCAGCAGGGGGACCACCAGCACCAGCAGTCGCTGTCCTATCCCCAACCAGAATTGCTTGATCGTGCGCGCAGTCATGATTTATTTGGCCTCAACCCGGTAGTGTTTCCTCGAAGAACTAATCATCACTATAGGGGACTATAGGGGCCCTCTGTCTCTGTTGGCAGCAGCACCAGGTTGCCAGCGGATGGGGTGGTGATAATCCGCTGGTGGGCCAGGGCGGCCTCCGATAGGAAAAACCTTTGGGCGACGATCGGCTTCAGGGTTCCCTGGCGCAAGCCTGCCCCCAAGGCGGCCTGGATTTCGGCCATTTCCTCAGGGGGCGTACTAAACAGCGTCATGCCCGTCACAACGGCCTCTCGGGCCATGATCTCCCGGGGCGTAATGCCAATGCGGCCTCGACTACCAATAATCACCACTCGTCCGCCCCGGTTGAGCAGCTGTAAATCCGCCTCCAGATTGACATCGGCCAGCATTTCTAGGACCACATCGACCCCGTCTGTAGCTGCGGCGATCGCCTGTAAATATCCTTCGTCATGGTGATCAAACACCTGATCGGCCCCCTGGGCCAGCACCCGTTCCCGGCCCTGCTCGCTGCCGCCGGTGCCCAGCACCCGCATCCCGGCATTGACGGCAATTTGCACAGCAGCCAGCCCTACGCTACCAGTAGCTCCGTGGATCAGTACCGTTGCTCCCGGTCGAGCCAGCCCCTTCAGCATCAGCGCTCGATAGGCCGTGGAATAGGGAACAAAAATACCCGCCCCCTCTGGGAACGAAATCTGAGGCGGCAGGCTGTAAAGCTGGTCGGCGGCATACAGGGCCTGCTCGCCATAGGTGCCGGTCAGGGGCCAGCCGCCATAGACGCGATCGCCCACCTGCCAGTTGCTCCCTGAACCAACCGCAATCACCGTCCCAGCCCCGTCGATACCGGGGATATAGGGCAAATCTGGCCGGCGGGCATACTGGCCCCCGCGAATGTAGGTGTCCACCGGGTTTACCCCTGCGGCCTGGATAGAGACCACAACCTGCCCTGCCTCTGGCTTCAAATCGGCAGCCGTTGCCAGCTCCATCACCTCCGGCCCGCCAAACCGCTGCACCTGAATGACCCTCATGGTGAACTCCTGTTAATACACCGACTGGTTTTGCGGATTCTACTGAGCTGATTAGCGCAAAGTCTGGGCGATTTTGCGGAGATTAGGGAATATTGTAAAGGGCTGGCCCAAGTATCCGCTGAGGAATTTACGGTAGTGAACCATCAGCAGTCGAAACCATTTTCAGAACCGTTTTTTAGAACCGATGGCTTCACGGCCGATGAGGCTAGCTCGTTGCTGACGCAGATTCTCAATGGCGTTGCCGACCCCATTTTTATCAAAGACACCCAGCACCTGTGGCGATTTGTTAATCGTGCCTTCTGCGATCTGTTTGGCTATGACGCCAAGCTGCTGCTGGGCAAGTCTGAGCAGGAGTTTTGGCCCCTCGAAGCTACCCGCTGCCTGGAAATCGAGCAAGCCGTATTTGAGACGGGTCAGGAGCAAACCTACGAGTCCGTCCTGTGCGACGCCAATGGATCCGAGCATGTGGTGGTGATCAAAATCGAACCCCTATCTGGGATGGGTGAATCGGCTTGGGTGGTGGGTACGGTGTTAGATGTCACCCAGCAACGCCAGTCCGAGGAAAAGCTGCGGCAGCAGGCGGAGCGAGAGCGGATTTTGGGGGCGATCGCCCAACACCTGATTCAATCTCTCAGCTCTGAACAAATGCTGGAGCGGGCGGTCGAGGCTATATGCCGGTTTCTGCGGGCCGATCGGGTACTTTTCCTAAGTTGCGATCCCGACTACCAGGGGATTCTGGCAGAAGCCACGGAGCCGGGGATAACTCCCTATGTTGGTAGCACCGTCGGCAGTTCCTTAGAAAGCCTGGGGCTGAGTAGCGATCGACTCAGTGCCTACCACCTGGGCCAGTTTCAGATTATCCCTGGACTTGCCGCTGAGCCCGCTACCGATGCGGCCTTAGAGTCGCTACGGGTAAAGGCCTGCCTGGTGATTCCGGTGATCCAGGCGGAGAGCCTCTACGGTCTGATTACCGTGCACCACGGCCAGGTGCGGGAATGGCAAACCTGGGAAATCGATACCCTGCAGGAAGTCGCCGCCCAGATTGGCAGTGCCCTCAACCAGACCCGCCTATACAAGCAGGTCAGCCAGCTGAATGCGGCCCTAGAGCAGCAAATCGATCAGCGATCGGAGGAGCTGCGGACAGCCCTCCAGTTCGAGGCCACCCTGAAGCGGATCACCGATCGCGTCCGGGACAGCCTGGATGAAAAACAGATCATGCTGACGGCGGTGCGGGAAGTCACTGAGGCCTTGGAGGCCAAAGGTTCGAATACTTCCCTCTACGACCTGGAGCAGGGCACCTCCAAAATTTACTACGAGTACAACCGCTCTCTACCTTCTTACCAGGGCCGGGTCGCCCTGATGGAGGCCTTTCCGGAGGTGTACAACCAGCTGCTCCAGGGGCAGTATTTTCAGTTTTGCTCGAAGGAACCCAACCCTGCCCGGGGGCGGGTGTCCATGCTGGCCTGCCCAATTCTCGACGATCGCGGCGTCCTCGGCGATCTGTGGCTAATCAACGACGAAAGCTACGGCTTCAATGAAATTGAGATTCGCCTGGTGCAGCAGGTGGCCAACCAGTGCGCGATCGCCATTCGCCAGGCCCACCTCTACAAGGCTGCCCAAATCCAGGTAGAAGAACTGGAGCGGCTCAACCAGCTCAAGGATGACTTCCTCAGCACCGTTTCCCACGAGCTGCGCACCCCCGTCACCAGCATGCGGGTGGCCCTTCAACTCCTGGGGGTTACCCTCAACCGTGAATTGGATCTGGATGGGGAACTGCAAAAGAGCAAGCCAGAACAGGCCCCGGTGGCCCGCTACTACCAGATTCTTAAAGAGGAATGCGAGCGAGAAATCAGCCTGATTAACGATCTGCTCGATCTCCAGCGCCTCGACGTTGGCAACCACCCGGTTAATCCTGAGCCCGTGGTTTTAGGGGACTGGCTGCCCACCCTGGTCAATGGCTTCACCCCCCGCACTCGCAATCGCGATCAAAGTCTAGATCTGAACCTGCCCGTAGAGGATCTGGTGATCCACACCGATCTAGCCAGTCTGGAACGGATTCTGGCAGAGCTGCTGAATAACGCCTGTAAATATACCCCCCCCGGTGAGACGATTCGGCTTGAGGTGACGGAGCTGGTGGAGGCAGGGGACACTCTGGTGCAGTTTCAGCTAGCCAATACCGGAGTCGAGATTCCAGAAACGGAAATGACTCGGATCTTTGATAAATTTTATCGGGTGCCCAGCGCTGATCCCTGGAAGCAGGGGGGCACAGGCCTTGGACTGGCCCTAGTCGAAAAGCTGGTGCTCTACATCGGCGGCAAAATCGCGGTGGACAGCGGCGATGGGCAAACCTGTTTCACGATCACCCTACCCCGACAGCTTGCCGCCGCCTAGGCTTAGGATAGAAGGGTAAGTCTTCTCCTTTGCCATGACGAACGCCTATCCATCCCCTCAGCCCGTCGTCTACGAAGGGCAGTTTGGCAGCTTTACGATTACCGAGGGCGATCGCCGGGGAGTGGTTATCTACCGAGCCGGACTCCTAGCCGCCGCTATTTGCTTTGTTGTCGGAGCGGGACTCATCCTTGGGGTTGGTCCTGAAACCTGGGTGCTCAGAAGCTTGAGCTTTTTATTCGCTGGATTTTGGCTGGGGCTAGGGGTGAGCCTGGCGACGATTCATATTTATCTGATTCCCCTACATCGGACTCTGCAGGTATTTTGGGGCATTGGCGGTATAGCGGCGCTGGTGGTCGCCCACCAGTTCGACCAGCCGTTTCTGCAAACGGTCTATGAACAGCCCTTAACCATTCTGGGGGTAGGCTTTACCTTTGCCGCTCTGACCGGCATTTTCTTCAAAGAGGCATTCTGCTTTAACCGATTCGAAACTAAGCTGCTGACACCGCTGGTGCCGCTGCTGCTGTTGGGCCATCTGAGTGGACTGCTGTCGATGGGCTGGGAGCAGGGCCTATTGGCAGCCTGGGCGGTGCTGTTTGGGGTATTTGCGCTGCGGAAGGTGATTCAGCCGATTCCGCCAGATATTGGGGATAAGTCGGTGTTTGAATATCTGGAGCAGACGTCCGCTTCAACAGCCAGCTAATTAGAATCTTTCATCCTGATCCGGAGCCAAACACCAAGGGCCATTTAATCGTTTGGGTGCTTAGGGTTGGCACCCTCTGGGCAGGGCCCAATCTGTTTGACGATAAAGTGCTGCTGATCGTGACCGCGATGGTCGGCTCGGAGCTGATGCCGAAAGGTATAGCCATAGTCATGCCGCGCTTAGGGTGGCCGATCGCCTTTGCCCAGCAAAAATTAAAGCCCCGATTCCGAACTTGGAATCGGGGCTTTATTGGGAGTCGGCTTTCCTAAAAGGACAAACCTCTACACCCGAGCCGGCACCGCTGCCAGAGCATCGGCCAGCTGACGCACCACGGCAATCATCGCCAGTTCGTTGTCCAGCTTATTCACCGCCGAACCGACACCGACGCCAGCTGCGCCCGCCGCGATCGCCATGGGTACGGTCACATCGGACAGGCCAGAGGCACATAGCACCGGCACGGCCACAGCCCGGGAAATCTCCCGAGCCGCCGCTAGGGTCGGTGCCGCCTTTTCAATCAGACCCAGGGTACCCGGGTGCTGGGGCTGGCTGGAGGTACCGCCCTCGGTCTGAATGATGTCAGCGCCCGCGGCCACCAGGGCTTCGGCTAGGTGCACCTGCTCATCCAGAGCCAAAATGTGGGGCACCGTCACCGACAGGGTGATGTCAGGCAGCAGTTCCCGGGTTTGACGGGTGAGGGCCAGCACCTCAGGCGCTTCGAACCGGCGACCCTGGGCGTAGAAAGCATCAAAGTTGCCGATTTCGATCAGGTCGGCCCCGGCAGCAACAGGGGCGAGAAAGGCTTCGGCGGCTACCGCCGAGACGCATACGGGCAGGTCGGCAACGGATTTGGCCAGGCGCACCAGCTCTGCATCGGCGGCGATGTCAACGAAGGTGGCACCGCCAGCGGCAGCAGCCCTGACCACCGAAGCCACCCGCTGGGGATCGAAGTTGGTGAGTCCGCTGATGATCTTGAGGGCGCGGCCCTGGTCGAGCGATCGCTGAAGGGTCGAAAGCATGTGAGTTCGTCTCCACGTGGATGAAAATTAGGTTCTATACCAAATCCAGCTCGAAATCTAGGGTTTCTGCCTAGATAAATTCCACCTCTGGACTTGAACAAGGTTTATTCTCCCACCTTGGGGACTGGGTGAGCGCTCTCCATGAACTTAACCCCCTCCGGGCCCAGGCCATGGGGACGCTTAACGGTCTATTGCTTCTATATTTTCCAAAGGAAATTAACTTATCTGTCAAATCGATGTGGTTCTCGACTATCATCTTTGCCGTTTGCTAGAACAACAGGTGAAAGCCTGACTGAAACAGCTATTCCCTCTTCGCTCACATAGCCATGGGGCCAAGGCCGAATAGGGCCTAGGCTCAATTGAATTGGGAGCAGAACAATGAAACATCCGTTTAGAACGTTTGGCGTCAGCACATTGCTTTTGGGTGCTTTAGGACTCGTCTCCGCCCTGCCAGCAGCAGCGGTTCGCCTGCACGATGGCCGCGTTCTGTTCAATCGCCCCCCTGAACTCGTCAGGGTAACGACTAGAGATTATTTTGCAGGTCTGCCAGGGCAGTACCACTTCACTATCCAGGTTCCTGCCGATGCGGGAGAAGCCCTAGAAGCCATTTCCATCACTCCCCGCAACTTTGCATCGGATCTGGCCTTTAACCTGGATCGCAGTGAGGCTAACCACGGCGAAGCCTACGCCCGGGGTGGCAACATTCCGCTGGCTAGCGTGGGTGGCCAACCGGACCACCCCGATGCCCTGCTGGTGGTCTTCGAAAATCCGGTGCAGCCTGGTGAAACGGTCACTGTGACCCTGAACGCCTCGCCAAACCCAGCCGCAGGGGTATATCTCTTCCAGGTGACTGCCTACCCAGCTGGAGATGGGGGCGTGGGGCAGTCTATCGGCTTAGGCCGTCTGCACATTTACGATGCTGGCAACTAGGCCTCTGGTCGGTATCGGCTAATCTTCCTGTCTCCCCTCGGTTTCTCGTCGTTCAGAGCCGAGGGGATAGGTGTGTCAGGGCCTGCGCTGCAACCGTAAAAACAGTATTTAAATGTGCTCAGCTACACAAACAGGCCCATGGTCGGGGGATACAAGTGTCGGTGGGTTTATGCTGCTGACCTAGCTTGGACTACCCAAAATTTATCCTGGGTGGTTCAAAAACCTTCGCGGCGATCGCTCCCCCCCTTGAGACACTATGGGACTTATCCACGGCCTACACTTTCGTAACCTGCGGGGAGATCTGTTTGGCGGACTGACGGCGGCGATCGTAGCTCTGCCTCTGGCCCTGGCCTTTGGGGTAGCCTCCGGGGCTGGGGCGATCGCCGGACTCTACGGGGCGATCTTTACCGGCTTCTTCGCGGCCTTGTTTGGCGGTACTCCTGCCCAGGTGACTGGCCCCACCGGTCCGATGACCGTGGTCATGGCTACAGTGTTCACCAAGCTGATTGCCAGCAACCCCGAAGGCGGACTGGCGATGGCGTTTACGGCGGTGATGCTGGGGGGAGTTTTCCAGATTTTGATGGGAGTGATGCGGCTGGGGCGATTCATTACCCTGATGCCCTACACGGTGATCTCCGGCTTCATGTCCGGCATTGGGGTAATTATCGTAGCTTTGCAGCTGGCTCCCCTGCTGGGCCATTCCGCCGAAAGCAGTGTCATAGCCGCCCTCCAGGGACTACCCGCAGTGATCAGCAGCCCCCACGGAACGGCAACGGGGTTGGGACTCTTGACCCTGGCGATCGTCTTTGGCTGGACCGGACGTCTGGCAAAAATCGTGCCGTCTCCTCTGGTGGCACTGATGGTCTGTACGGCGATCGCCATTCTTGTGTTCCCCGGCAGTGATCTGCCCCGGATTGGCGACATTCCCCAGGGCTTTCCCCAGATCCAGTGGCCCCAGTTCACCCTGACTACCCTCAAAGACGTGGTGGGCTATGGCCTGATGCTGGCCACTTTGGGGGCGATCGATTCCCTGCTGACTTCCCTCGTGGCTGACAACATTACCCGCACCCAGCACAACTCTGAGCAAGAACTAATCGGCCAGGGAATTGGCAATGTTCTCTCGGGTCTATTTGGGGGATTGCCAGGGGCCGGGGCCACCATGCGCACCGTGATCAACGTCCAGGCGGGCGGGCGCACTCCCCTTTCCGGCATGACCCACGCCGTCATGCTCCTGTGCATCGTGCTGTGGGCCGGAGACATCACCGCCCAGATTCCCCATGCGGTACTGGCCGGAATTTTAATCAAGGTGGGCTTCAAGATTATTGACTGGGGTTTTCTCTGGCAGGTGTGCCAGGTGTCTATGCGGGCCTCCCTGGTTACCTACGGGGTGCTGGTGCTGACCGTATTTGTTGACCTGATCACGGCCGTAGTAGTCGGTGCCTTTGTGGCGAATCTGCTGACTATTCAGCGCCTAACCAGCCTCCAGGTCGAGAAAATTCGAGCGATCGCCCATCCCGAAGATGATCCCAGGGTCGTACTTACCCCTGAAGAACGGCAGCTTCTACAACAGGCCCAGGGACGAATCCTGCTGATTCAAATGAGCGGCCCCATAGCTCATGGAGCCGCCAGAACCATTGCCTACCACATGGGTCGGGACTGTGAGGTGCTGATTTTAGATCTCAGTGAGGTGCCGCTGATGGGGGTATCGGCTTCGCTGATCGTCGAAACAGAAGTAAAAGCTGCCCGCCGCCACCGCCGCGGCGAGATTTTTATCGTCGGTGCCCACGGCCAGGTTCAGGAGCGGCTGCGACGGTTCCAGGTCCAAAAAACCCTGCCGGCCTCCCACTTCCTACCCAGCTGCTATCAGGCTCTACAGACGGCCTTAACGATGCTAGAAATTGAGCCCCAAGCAGTTAGACCGATGCCTACGCCCGCCCCCCACAACATCGACAAAAGGGTTGAAAATCCTCCTTTTACTCGTTGAATTTAGTGTTCATCCAAAGCCATTATGGCAGTCTAGGCCGGAGATACAGTCTGGCGAGCTTGGTGCGAGCATCTTTAACAATCAACGACCATTGACCATCGCCTGCGTGGCATTGCGTTGCGCTTCCCACCCGCTCACAGCTTGGCTCAACTGGTCAAACCTAGAAATACTCGGCTTAAGCACTGTCTAGAGAGGAGCTCAAACTCAGCCATGTTAAGCTAACTACCATGCTTCGTGGTGTAGCGAAACCGGAGCCTGCTTTAGCGTAACGACATATTTATCTGGTATGGAACCGAGGAAGCACGAGCAGCTACCAACCGCTATACTCTACCCACCTAATTCCACGTAGCTAACCACTAGCATCACCAACTTCTCGATAAGCATATCAGGGCTAAAATCGATCTCTACCGCTGCCTCTGAATCCAGACATTTAAGGGAATACTGAGTTAGATCTCGCTTAAAAATCTACTGAGTTCTCACAATCAGTACACGCCAAAATGGCGCAATATTTCTCAACAAACTGAGGCTAGACCTGGTGCAAAAACTTAGTATTTTTTCTTAGTGAAAAGCAGTTCAAGCCCTTTGTAGTGTCCTATGAGGCATGTTTCTCAAGGCTCAAATGCCTGCGCCCAAAGGGGTATGGCACGGTATCATTCTAGCAAACGGAATTCGGATTAGGTTCTCAAGATAACAATACGCCCCTGGACAATCGCATCGAGTTTTAGCTGGGGCATCTAGCCTACTGCGTTGACTACTTTCCCGAGGAGATTCGCTACATTGTCGCCAATGGCCACTACAGCAAGTACAAGTGGGTCACAGGCCTGATGCAACCGGGCTTTGAGGCGCTTGGCAACCCGTTATGATGCCGACTCAAGTTCCTCTACGATGGCCCCTATTGCGTTCGAGGAGCCTCTCGATGCCATGACGGAAAGGTTGAGCTGTGAACCCGGTTTGAGTTGGTTGAGCGCTGGGCAGACGGCGTCTATCTCTACACTGCTACGGTGTGGTCGGTAAGTCTCAAGCGTAAGGTTTGACTGGCTTATCTCCTCAAAGAGCATCAAGGCCGCAGAAGTTATGCCGTCTTGTTCTCGACGGATACCGAGATTAACCTGCTGCTGTATCGATGCTGCACAGCTCGTTTTCAAATCAAATTTGTCTTTCGCAATACCCATCAGCCGGTCAACGCCAGCCTGGTGGCCCTGAATCCGACCCAGGTAGCTCTACAAGAAGACGCTTCAGAGCCGGAAGCACTGCGCTTTTCCCTGGCCTCTTCCAAATAGACTAGCTCTCAACCAGCATCTTTTAGACCTATTTATTGAACTGTTTGAGCTGGAGTCGACTTTAATGAGATCCCATGTCAATCACCGAAAGCTGCTTGACTACGCGGCTATAGCCGCCTAAATCCGTTCAGGGTGTTGCCCTGGGAAGCAGCCCTCTAATTCATAGCAAGATAACTATACGCCAGGTCAATCAAACTAACACCATACATGGTGTTAGTTTGATTGCAACTAACCATATATAGTGGGAAATTTTACGAATCGCAGGTATCTCTTTCCATCACCGTATACATCTGTAAAAAACAAACAAAAGAAGAATATTGTCGTGATTAGCTTCACGCATAGGGTTACGTTAAGCTAACTGGCTGATTCAATAAAGCAAAGATCAAGGTAGGATTTCAAAAACAGCATGGAGATTTTGTGATGTTCTGCTGGAAATCCCTTGACAACCGAAAGATTCAAATACAGCGTTTCCTAATCTGTGAGATGCATTCATTACCCTTTAAAGCCCTTTGCCTGCCCTGAAATAGCCTGGAAAGGGCTGTTTTGATTTTTTCAAGATTAGCATGCACAGCCGAACTCAAGCTATCTAAGAAGCGCAAGTCATCTAAAAGGCAAAAACTTAGGTAAGTTATTCGCGCATTTAAATTAAATCGTAACTAAAGTTAGGCGGCATGGACCGAAGCATAAAACTATGATTTTAACTTGCTTTCATAAAGGCATCTATCGCCTTTATGGTATCTTATTTTAAGTTTCTGAAAGTCAGGGTGGAAAATTGCACGTAGAACATTTTCAGTTGGCGAAAGAGCTAAAGGTCGAGAAAATTGACTTACTGTTACTTCAGCTTGCAAACCATGCAATTAAAGAGTTTGGCCATAGGTATGGTTCATTTCTAGATGCTGCTTCTACAGCAGCGAAGTTCGCTATTTATATAAGTTTTTTAGAGAATGGTAGAAACTTTCGGAAGACAGGCGTAGCTCATCACGTTGAGCCGAAGCGGGTTAGGGAGATTGTCAAGGAAATAGAACATGCAATTCGGGAGAACACCTCTTTAAAGGGATTAAGTTCAAAAGAACCGGATTACTTGATAGGCATCCCTCATCTTTGGAAGGAAAAGTATCCCTGGAAGCCAGGAACCTCTAGAATATCTGGCAGAAGCCTTGACTCACTCGAAGAAAAACAATTAACCTTGCATATTCCTAAACATTTTCCAAAGGTTTTGCTAATAGACGAAGGAGAACTAAATTCACTGATAGAGGAAATGAGGCTGTTATCGGCCGACAATAACTCTAGTAAAAATAGCAATACCTGTAGCGAAGCGTTGCTAGAACATATTAGGTACAGGCTACGACACTCAGAGACTATTGTGCAGGTCACCCTACCATTTATGGAACTGCCTCTATATGCCTTGGCTAGCAACAGCTATGCGCCTAAAGGGCAGTGTGAAAGACTCGAGAACATGGTAGATGATACAACACGATTTATATTCTTACTCAAGCAATGGGTGCAGGAAGAAGCATACGCTTTTAGAGCTCTTGAGACCCTTACTCTATCACCATCAATCCGAGAGCAAGCATTTCAAGAACTTGATGAAATGCTTCGCCAATGGGGAGATAAGTACCATTGCGATGGGGGAGAACCTATCATCCTACAAATGGCACTTGGAAAGTGCGATGAGGATATATTGTGAGATAATCAGGAAAATCGTAGAGCATTTCGGCTACTTGAAGTCCTAAAAATCAGCAGTGCTTCTGCATTTTTTCAAGGCTTTCAAGATAATTTGCCTTATTCGTTCGCGAGATAGACCATTCATCACCTGTCCAATCTTAGCAAGTTTCATATTCTTGAAATAGCGTAGATAAAGTACTTGTCGTTCCCTCTCTGTTAGATCAGCAGAGGCGATTATGGAACGCAATTCGTCTCGCTGTAGAATCAGCATTTGTTTAGAGGCTATTGCCTTATCTGGAGTAATAGCACCTAGAGTGAAACCGTCTTCTTCTTTGCCTAAAGAAGCATCAAGGCTGAGAGTAGCTAAATCCATAGAACAGAGTCTATTAAAATCAGTAAAGCTCATTCTCAAATTTTCTTCAAGATATTGCTCGATTTCTTCTTGGAGAGGATATCGTTTCTTTTCTGCCAAAAAATCCCCAAACCATCTTCTGTATTTAGCAAGTTTTGCATGATTATGAACAGGTATACGGATAGTCAGGCTCTGATTTGATATTGCCCGCACCACAGATTGGCGAATCCACCAATAGCTATACGTACTCAGCCGGAAACCTTTTGTCGGATCAAATTTCTCTACAGCTCGATGCAAGCCAATGGCTCCTTCTGACACCAAATCTTCAAATTCAACACCCCGATTTTTGTATTTTGAGGCTATGGAAATAACTAAACGTAAGTTAGCTTCGACCATCTTTTTTCTAGCTTTTAGTCCCTGTGTGAGGATTTCAGGCGGAACAGGAGGCGCATGATTCTGCATTTCCTGGACTTTTCTTGCCAGTTCTATCTCCTCATCTGGACTCAACAGCGGATATTGAAAAACCTTTTGAAAAATGTTGTAGGAGAAAGTCTGTTTCATGCTGACCTATCTTTATTTAGGGAAGAATGATCTTAATTTCTCTTATTACTTAGAGAAATTTAAAAAATGGTTTGCAAGCAAATCAGTGCTTGTGTGAAATCAATGGCATCACGGGTTTGTTTGTTCTGCAGTTGCCTAAAGCTGCAACACGAGCCTGCTTGTGTTTATTTGCAGTTTCTACGACAGTGAAAATGGTGTTTAGCAGGGGGATATCCGTCTGTGCTTTGAACCAACTATTGAGTCTATCTAGTTGTTCCTGTAGTTCGCTACGCTCTGTATATTGATATGAAGCAGCGATTTCCTTAAGCTTGTTAATCACTTCAAGTAATATTGCCCCTAAACCAGCACCTGATAGCTTTGAAATTTTCTGCCCACCATTGTTCACTAACCATAATAAGTGAGCCTCTTCTTTGATAGAAAGCTCCTCATGTCTGGATTCAAGATAAGCAATCAAGTTGTGCAGCATTAACAGAAAATCTTCATCTAAAATATGCTGATTTATTGTTTTATAGTTTCTTCCGTTCGATAAATCGTGAAGCTCACTGCCTTCTATTTGGGTTAGGCTGCTTTGAGATCTCATGCGATCAGCTTCGTCTTGCCGTATGGAATCTAGGAGATTAAGTAAATCCACATCTGGAAAAGACTGTTTGACGAGACATAAAATACTCTCTTTTGCTTTCGCAAGCTGCGAAACATGCTTTTCTCGCATGGCAGATTTTACATGCTTTTCAATCTCAAGTAATTCTTCGATTGAAAGATGGCTTAGATAATTGAGCTTCGCATTATGTTCCATTGGTTGCTGTCCTCCATATTCATGAAACGAAGATTTGACTCAAACCGTTTGGATTTTTATGTTGGGAATTAGTAAGAATAAATCGTACACAGCGTTTTTCAGTCTAGTGCGGTGCAGGCAAGGGATTGAACCCCCTTATCGATAAGGTATAAATGTAGCCCACCAGAATGGGAAAAGCTGTATTATTGACCATGAGGATTGTGTTTGAAATTTAGGCGTAAATCGCCCTTCATATTAGATAGCCACAGTTTATGTCTCCTAAAGACTGTAATAAATTCGTGGCATGTCCTGTGGGCAATCAACTGACAAGAACATTGCATTCATCTGTGGAGTCTGGAGCAATTTACGACCCCATATAATGCCGATAAATGCTTATGCTTTATAGATTTAGTACTATATTCTGCGCCGCAAAAGTGCTTAATTAACCAGGCTCTAGGCTAGACTCTATCAACTTTTAATTGGCTTTTAAGCTTGGCTGGGCAGGGATTGCAGTCAGATATCAGCGATTCGGTGACAGACCCAGCAGATCGTTTGAAATGACCATCTCAACATGCCTTTTTGAAATAAGCTGATATCCAGTCGTACCCTAAGATTATTTCGACTTTTCTAAGCATATAGAGAATTTGGTTGCTGGAGTTCCTCATTCATTAAACTATCTGTTCGAAGTTGGCTGCTCAGTTTGATACAGTATGGGATAAACAGAAAAATAAAATCGTTTACCTTTTCGAAGTCTCCATCAATCATATAGATACCACCTGAAAGGAAATCAACAGCCCTTTGTGCCTCCTCATTATCTATTTTCGATAGATTGAGTACGACAAGCTTTTGCATTCTTACAGCAGATACTGCTCGGAGGACATCCTCAAATTGGCTTGGCTCCATTAAGATGACTTCAGATGTTTGGTGACTATTTCCCATCATACTTACAGAAGAGATAGGGCCTGCAGTCTCGCTGTAATATCCATCGTATGCATATTGGGTTTCGACTGGGCTGTTGCTATATAGCCTATCCGTTGTCAGATCTTCATAAGGATACTGAGGTTTATATTGCTCATGATGACGGTTATCTGATTGCTCTTCAAAATCTTCTTCATTCTCAAGATTATGAGCAATGTATTTGAGCGTTTTTGCTAGTAACTTAGACATGTTATCTTGCTCCTGTTAGATATGGAAATGTAGTGCAATTGAGAGCCTAACCATCCTGGATTTTGTCAAAACAGCTAATCGATAGCTACCCCGCTAAACGCTGAGTCAACCTAGCCCATTCTTGAATACCAGGGTTTGGAATATACTTCTTTTTGTTTTGTTTTTCTCTTAACTCATCTGTATGTTGAGAGCGCGAAATAGAACGCTCATTGCTAGTCTGCTGCTTTTCGCCTTGTTTATTCATCATCTCCTCGCTTTGCTGGATTAGGGCATTTTCAAACTGCTCTGTTACGGCGACGCTTTTCATGAGCTTTTTATAGGCAATATCGGCAAATTCATGGTCGAAGTGAGCTAGAGGATAGCCTTTGTGCTGCCAAGAGTAAAGAATTCTGCTGACTGATTCCGCCTTGTATCTTCCTTGATATAGGGCTTCGATAATGGCTGCCACCACCCATTTCTTTGGATATGAATACATCCAGCTACTAGTCAGGCCTTGTACATCTAACCCCTGCATATCGAAGCTGTAATGTGTGAGCAGGACTAAGGCAGAGAATTCTGGATTTATAGTCATCATTGATCTCCTTTATAGATTACAAAACTGTTAAAACAGGCTTTTTCTGAATCAGAATGCTGAGATATTCGCCGTTTCTCTTGCCTTGCTGAATGGGGCTCCAGTCATCACATCTGGCATATCGGAGCGAGTGAAGATTCTGAATGACATGCTTTATACCCTGTTTTGAACCTATAGCTAACAATTTAACGGGCTCATTATGCTTGCTCGGTAAATCCTTGCTACTTTCTTTAGAGTAGTTACTGCTTCGTTCTTGGACCATCAATGACGACCGAGCACTTTGGTTGCGTCGACCCGAGCCTCGCTGAATAGAAGCGGAAAAGAGACTCTGCACCTTTTTCTCTTCAATTTCTACTGCGCTAAGAATTTCATTTCTAGTGACGTAAATTGTCTCGACATCGCAAACCGGGCGGCACTTATAAAATAGTTCTTCCTGATCTGGTAGTGAGTAATCAACTTCCCACCACTGCCCAGAGCGATAGAACCTTGTACCCGGAACAATTCGAGAAGTTCCTTGCGCAGAGCGACTATCAGAATTCACAGAGCTTACTCTTGGTGTAACTGTGGATAGGGTTGCAGTGGTCATTGCTTAATTTTTCAACCTTGCTTAGTGATTGACTTAAACTGAGTTCCTCAAGGAAATCTCCCGTCCCAGGTCGAGGAAGGAACTGAGTTAACTTAAATCTACGCCAGAAGTAGATAAATGTCAACATCTAAATACCATAAATCTACGTGAGACGCAGAAACAGGCCATTCCTTGGCTTTGCGATAAACTTTTGGTGTAGATTCACGAGGCTGGCCGTGATCAAATGGAAGCTGAATGAAGTCATGTCAGGGCGGCGAGTTCGAAATAAGGATTTAGCCGAAGCTTTGGAGATCACTGAGAACTCTATATATAGATTGCGGAAGTCTGATGAGATGCCTCGTTTAACGCCACAGAGGTTGGCGGGTATCTGTGAAGCGCTGAATTGCCAGCCGGGCGAGCTTTTAGAATGGATTCCTGAATCTACAGCAAGTCCACGGGCAGTCGTGAATAATCTAGCTATCCGTCGGTCATCTGATTCAGCTGCAACGTCCCAACCGGTATTGGTGCAACATGCAGTCTCTAATGACTATCCAGCGCTCCCTCGCCAGGCTTTGACGCGCCTAACGCAATTTTGTCAGGAGATTCTGGCTCTTTCGTGGCAAGGTAATAGGCTATATGGTCCTGGAGCAGTTGTTTTTTCTGATCTCAAAGAAGGTCCTCAAATTGCCTACGTAGAGAAAGACAAGTTAGTTGATCCAGATTGTCTCTTCGTCATTGAGCAGAATCGGCCAGAACTCAATGCAGTGGTTTTGTACTATTCTGGAGACGGCTACGATACTGACGATTATGAGCTTCTGACGTTGACGGGACCTCAATCCCCGCCAGAATGCTTCGTCTCTTTATATCAAGGCAAGTCTACCTAGTTATTGACGAGGACCTTCATTGCGAGGAGTTTGTTAAGTATGCCTCGGCTGACTAATCAGGGTCCATATTGTTGCTTGGAAGCCAGCAGACTCTGAGAGTACGCCAAATTTTTAGCATATTCTGCGATTTTAATTTGAGCTGTGTCGTAATGATGGCTCTCGGGGGCAACTTCTTCCATAAGTTTTATAGCCTCCATCCAGTACCTACTCACTAATTGATAATCTTTTAGTGAATTGGCCGATTGAATCTCTATAGCAGCTCTCATTGCTGCATTAACAGCTTCTCTGAAGGGATCAATCTCAACCAGGGCATAAGTCTGATGATGGAGATAAATGGGGAGCTTGGCCTGGGCGTCTTTGTAGGCTTTGCTAGAGGATGGGATTGCTTCCATCAAATCAATTGCCTCTTGCCAGACATTAATAGCCTCTTCCCATTCTGATGGATTGCTCGCGCTTTGTACTAATACAGCAGCGGAATAAGCCCGTTCTAGCCCCTCCTGGTATAAGCCCTGTCCCGGATCTATTTGGTGAGCAATAAATGAGTACAGCTTATCACCCGTGCTTTTCGCGGCGGATTGAGCTTGCTTGATAAGTAGTTGAGCTGTATCGCAAACTTGGTAGCCGCTACATTCAAAATTTACTGTTCTAAAGTAATAAATACCAAGGTTCATCAGAATAGCAAGCATAATTGCTTGAGCGATTACACTTAGACTAAGCCACGATTGGTGATGCTGGGTGGTAGATTTTTCTGAAGCATTCAGCCAATTGAAGTCAACTTGATGGGAATTCAGTATGTTGGTGTTGTCAGCCACGAGGAACTGACTCAGCTTTTTAGTAAGTTGTTCGTCAGGATTTTCAGAACTCTCCAAGCTGCGGCTCGAGGAGCCGTCAGAATGCACATCAGCCAAGTAGTCAGCGAAGCTATCTGGCCGATAAGGCTGGATGCCTTCAATTGGCCGACTTCTCACTTCGCAAACTGATTCAACATTCTCTAATTCAATCTCTGGTGCTTCGAGAGATGCGAAATAGCGATCAATGTTAATGATGTTGTTCTTCGCTACGGACATTTGTTCGGTGCTCCTGACAATTTATTAAGTAATGTCGACAGCTGCAGCATGCTTGACATCAAGCAAATTACACGATGATGGCATGCATTTAAGCCTTGAGAAAAAATGCATGCTAGCCCTTGAATGATTGCTCGTCGAGCAGATCTCATCATTTCAGTAAAAGCGGACCTTAAAGCTGCTTCTACTGAAACCAACCGTCTAGACCTATTTCATACTTGTTGTGTCGAGAAGGCACAAGATGACAGGACGCCCATAGTGATTAGAAGTCCCGCTCCCTATTCATGAGGTATCAGACCCCATTTAAATCAATCCAACAAAACAGAGTTACTACTCCAGTCAGTTGAAGTAGTAACTCTGTTTTACTATTCAATCATCTTGCTAGCACAAAAGCAGTACACTTGTACAAAAATATAGAAAACATTAAAATTTTCTAACTTCTATTCAATGCTCCTGTGCGCCTTGCCAAGTAGGTGTCTTAGAACATCGCTCTAAGATATTCTTCTGGCCACTGAATCACCTGGCGAGAAGAACTATCCGTTGTCAACAAAGGTTCTAATATGCTCTGTGGGCTCCATTGAACGCCCTGAGCCTCGCCAAATTTTTGATTGGGTTCCTTTCTCCTCTTCCAGTTCTTTCTTATGGTGAAAATCGTCAATGAGGGCATCGAATGAGAATCCCATAGTTTGATTTGGGATGGCGACTTGATTCGGTGTTGAAGAGGCAAGAGCTATTCTCGGAGTCTCAGAATTTGAGCTCCTCGGATGGCTCTTTATCGTAGAAGTGAATTCAGGCTCTGGGGCAAGAGTCGATGGAGCAAGCTTATCAGCGCCCTCCTCAGGAGTAGCGTGGGTTTGGTTACATACTTCATTTTCAGATGCGTTCAGAGCAATCACAGTTGATTCGTCATGCTCTACCTTAGTAGGTGTTTCTCCAAGTTCACTATCTCTAACCTCGGAAGACGTTGTTGTATCCACCTCGGTTTCCAGAGTAGTTTCTTCTAATTCACGATTCATCCCCTTCTTAGTTATTAGATACGACTCTAAAGAATCGTGAATATTTATGTCGGGATCAGGATCTAGTGATGACTCTAAAGAATCGTGAATCTTTCTATCGGAGTTAGGATCCAGGGCCATCTGCGCAGTTAGAGTCAAATGCTTTAAGGCGTTTGAGGGAGAGGAAACTGCCTGTAGCTGCCTTAAGCAATCGTTCCATTCCTTAAGGCTCAGCGTTAAATGAGTTGTGACTTGTTTGCTCTCTGATAAGGCCCAATGAGAGCAATCTTCAAGCTTTGCTTCGACAGATTGTAGAGTCTCTCCTTCAAAGGCTTTCTTTATCACTTGATAGACACCGAAATACACTGGATTCGCTTCACAGTAGTTTGCCAAACACATTTGACAGTTAGGGCAAGCAGATAGTGCCATCGTATGGATTCTCCAAAATAAACTAATTGGTTTGACTTAGGCTAGGGGGACCCTCGTCAAGTGGACTACTGAATAGCAAACGGCTTCGTGTTTGAAAGGAATTACCTAGTATTTTTGAGAAATCCTTGCCTTTGAAGAATTTGCGGCTAGAATGACCAATCTTGGTTAAAAAATGGGTTGCCGCGTATTAGCCCTGGATGCAGGGCTGATTCACTGTGACGAGATAAAAATATGCTGTCAGGCATCCTCTATCGCCAGTGTTGCCATGACCCTCCTCGAAGCCCTACAGACGGTCCCGGATTATCGCCAGGCGCGTGGGCAAAGACATCCGTTATGGATCATTTTGGTCTTCATTTTGATGGGAAATTTAGCGGGGTATCAGGGAAACCGCCCCCTGGAGGAATTTGCGAAACGCTACGGTTCAGAGGTGGCT
>PYEQ01000349.1 GCA_003017785.1 filamentous cyanobacterium CCP5
GCTTGTGGTTTCTATTGCAAAACGTTATTTAAACCGGGGCGTTCCCTTCTTAGACTTAATTCAAGAAGGAGCCCTAGGGCTCAACCGAGCCACGGAAAAATTTGATCCGGACAAGGGCTACAAGTTTTCTACCTATGCTTACTGGTGGATTCGCCAAGGCATTACCCGCACCATTGCCAACGATGCCCGCACCATCCGTCTGCCCATTCATATTGTTGAGAAACTAAATAAGCTGAAAAAAGCCCATCGCGACCTGCGTCGCGACCTCCAGCGAAATCCCACCGAACAGGAACTGGCAGACGCTTTAGATGTCACCGTTGATCAGCTTCAAAGTCTGCAGCAAGTGCGGCGGCGATCGCTCTCCCTCAACCACCGCGTGGGCAAGGGAGAAGACACCGAACTGATGGAGCTTTTGGAAGATGGCAACACCCAAACGCCAGAGTCCAAGATCAGCGAAACGATGATGCGCCATGAAATTACCAGCGTTTTATCAGAGGTGCTAACTGAGCGAGAACGGGACATCATCACCCTGCGCTACGGATTAACCACAGGTGAAACCCACACCCTCGAAGAAGTTGGTAGTATTTTTAACCTGTCGCGGGAGCGGGTGCGCCAGATTCAGACTAAGGCCATGCGTAAACTCCGTCGGCCCCAAGTGGCGTCTCGGCTACGAGGCTGGCTCAAATAGCTAGGGGAGTGTCTATTCACACATCTGTCCCAGCCTGTAGTCTCTATGATTGGATGGCAGTTAGGCATCTGGTCTAATGGATTTCAAGCAGGAACTCATCACCACTATCCACGATTTGGGCTGTGACGTTGAGAAACTCAGCGAACGGCTCACCGAGCTAAGTCAAACTCGGCCGACTGCGGTGCTGGTACCGTCCCTGTATGAAGAGCTCAAGCGCCCGGCCCTGACTCAGATTCGCGACCATCTGAGTCAGTGCACGTTTGTAAATAACATCGTGATCTGCCTGTATGCTCAAGACTGGCAGGAATACGTAGACGCGGTCAATTTCTTTGAGCCCCTGCCCCAGCCCACGTTTGTGCTTTGGGAAAACGGTCAACGGGTAACGGCCATTCTGGAAAAGCTGGCCGGCCAGGGCCTCGATCTTCTCCAGTTTCGTGGCAAGGGCAGGGCCGTGTGGCTGGGCTTAGGACTGGCTACTCTGAATGCCGATGCGATCGCTCTGCACGACGCCGACATTACGACCTATGACAGCACCTATCCGTTAAAGCTGCTCTATCCCCTGCTAGAGCAAGAATTTGGCATCGCTTTTAACAAAGCCTACTACGCTCGCATCGGTGAAAATCCTCGCAGCTTCCACGGACGGGTCACGCGGCTGTTTGTCACCCCCCTGATCACCTCCCTGATGGAGCTGTTTGGCTATCGAGATTATTTGCGCTACCTCAACGCCTACCGCTATCCCCTTTCCGGGGAGTTTGCCCTGAATAGCGATTTGGCCCTAAACACTCGCATCCCAGCCAACTGGGGGCTCGAAGTCGGACTGCTAGCGGAGGTTTATCGCAATGTCGCTCTCAAGCGTATTGCCCAGGTGGATCTGGGCTTGTTCGAGCACAAGCACCAAACCATTGGCAGCTCCACCAACCAGGGATTGCAAAAAATGTGCCGCGACATCTTACAGTCCATTCTGCGCACCCTCACCGAAACCGAGCAGGTGGCGATCTCCATGGATCACATTCGAGCCGTGGGCGTCAAATATCGCCGCGAGGCCCAAAATCTGGCCCGCCAATATTTTGTCGATGCTCGCTTTAACAGTCTGAGCTACGATCGCCACAAAGAAGAAGTCACCCTAGAGCAGTTTGAGCAGGTGATTTTGGAGGCCGGGGCCCAGTATCTCAGCGACGCCAGGGGAGCCCAAATCCCCGACTGGACCAGCGCTCTAGCAGTTATCCCTGATTTACGAGAACAGCTCCAAGACGCCGTAATTTCAGATATGGCGGAAGCCAGAATCGCTTCCGACGGCCCCTCCCTTACCGGAACTCTGACGCCTGCTGCTGCCCAGTAATCCCTGGCTTGCACTAACCAGATCAGCCGGTAAAAACTATTGCGCCGGTCGGGAAAGTCAGAACATAGGCAATGGTCGAAGACCGGCCCTGAAGGGCCATCGCTAAAACATCCAGAATTGGCGACCTACCTGACGCGCAATCGGCCAAAGTGTTGGCTCAACGGCTATCCCATTTTCGGACAGCAACAAGCCTCCTAACGGGATTTCGAGGCGGGAATGGCGTTACGGCTTCGAAACGTTACGTTAGCCCCATCACTCGACTGTTCAAGCACGAGTAGAGGCGTAGGCTTCGCCTTTTGATCCCAATGCATGCTAGCAATGCGCCCCTGCAGAGTAGGCTGCCAGTTAGGATCTTCGCCCTCAGGGCCCAGAAAGTCTTCAACAATTTGAATAATTTGACTGATGGTAGAAGAAGTCGACTGGGTTGGCAGCTTAGCTAGGCGAAACTGAATGCGGAACAGAACTCGCTTCTTGGCCCCGGGATGATTATCGGCAGCGTAGGTAACGTCAAAAATTTCGTCGATGGCCCTAGGCTTGCTGGCAATGCCGATCGCGCCAACTTCTGCCTGACTGGGGCGCAGGGCCACGCTAATTTTTTGCTTAACCTTGATCTTGAGCTGATTGACGATGGCAAAGTGAAACTGCTCTTCTTCCATCCGCATGCGCAGATAGTCTAGGTTAAACTCCCGGGAGTGAATTAAGTCGGGATTACGCTCCATTTTGGTAATGGTCTTCAGCGCCCGCTGCACCCGCTTCTGAAGTTCTTTGTTCTTGAACTCCTCGAATCGAAGTTTTTTTTGCATTTTGTCAGCTTGTAGCTTGGACCAGATACCCAACCCAATCAGTACGATCGCTAATGCTCCCGTGGAGAGCATCCAGGGGTTATCTATCTTAAGAGACTCGGGTATCGCCGCTTGGGCAACAACCGGCTGCACGATAACCGGCTCCGAAGCAATCGATGACCTAAACATGACGTTCACCTTGAGGCGTTGGTACTAAAAAGATGCCCCATATCAGTAAATCGACATCAGTCTACGCAGCCGCTTGTCTATATCTTCCTTAGAAGAGCAGCGGATTCAGGCAGATTATTGCAGTTTGTTACAGGCTTCGAAAAAGGCTTCAGTTCCAAAATATCTCGATGAGCACAGGGTCAAAGCGTTCTATTGCCCCTTTCCAATAGGGATAAATCACGATGCGAATTCAGTGCTCTTGCTAATCGAGCTTGCGGCCGGTCAGCTCGACAAAAATATCTTCTAAGTTAGAAGGCCGGGTCATTTTGCCGGTCTTATCGGCCTGCTGGTCGAGGTAAGCGTTGGCATCGACAAGGGTCGGGAAAAATTGATACTGCCAGCGATCCCCCTGCTGAGTCATCAAAATCGCCTGGCCGTGTTTCTGCCGCAGCTGTTCAAGGGTGCCGATTTCGATCAGCTTGCCGCGATCCATAATGCCGATGCGATCGCACAGGTACTCAACCTCCTCCATGTAGTGGGTAGTGAGCAGCAGCGTCATTCCCTGCTGGTTGAGCCCGCGAATAATTTCCCAAATGCGGCGGCGGGTCTGGGGATCGAGGCCCACCGTGGGCTCATCTAAAAACAACACGCTGGGGTTGTGAAGCAAGGCTCGAGCGATTTGTAAACGGCGCTTCATACCGCCCGACAGGGTTTTAACCTTGCTATCGCGCCGATCCTTCAGCTCCACATAGTCCAGCCACTGGTCGATGCGGCGCTGTCGCTGGGGATTTTGAATATGATGCATTCTCCCATGCAGCTCCATGTTTTCCCAAACGGTGAGATCGTTATCAACGCTGGTTTGCTGCAAGACGACGCCAATCTGACGACGAACATCGATTTTCTGACGGCTGACATCGTAGCCCGCCACCACAATATCTCCTTGGGTTGGCTCCGTCAGGGTCGTCACCATGCGGATAGTGGTCGATTTACCGGCGCCGTTGGGGCCTAACAGCCCAAAAATTTCACCGGGGTGAATGGTCAGGCATAAATCCTGGACGACATGCACATCGTTGTAAACCTTGTGAACACCTTGGAGAGAAACGGCAGCCATGGAAACCTGCTCACTAAAAAACCGTTAGATCAACCTATCACTTGCAGGGAAGCAGCCCGAGCAGGAGGCTCACCGACGACTGACCCAGACGATTAGCCGCGTCAACAACCAGCCTGGGAATCAACTAGTTAGTTTATCTGAACTACAAGTGGCGGAGATGTTTTAAGATCGAAGCGCTAACCCCTTAGACAAACATCACCGACTATGCGTGCATGGATCGATCAGCAAATTCTGTACATCCATCCAGAGGACGTGCCCAGTTATCAAAAGCAAGGCTCGATCGTGCGCAATAACTACTTTTGGGCACTTCACTCCATTGCAGATAGAGCCTATCGAGATCAGCCCTGGCAGTTTGCCGACATCGTATGGGTGGCCGTTTGTCGCATGCTGTCTTCCTTTGAAGCCGCCGGATATCTCGCCCACAGCGAACTGGTATTAGAATTTTCTCCTGAATCTGAGATCCCCCCTGAACTGAGGCCGGTGAGCACCTATTCGTAGCCCCAGCAGCGAATATGGGCATTGGCCAAGTAGGTTCTTTGCCAACGGCTCAGGCGACCACAGCTGAGTCACTGGCGCCCATCGGCCAGCACACTGGCGCCGATTTCGATAGCTACAGTTGGAGCCGTGCAAGCCAGCCATTAAAAAAAGGTGGGCCATGGCCCACCTTCAGTAATGCTGTGACTGTAATTGAGCTGCGAAATGAGCAGTCGACTAAACGAGAACATCGTCGAGTGACTACATCAGACCCAGCTGCTCCAGAATGCCCTGACCGGTCAAATACTCGGTGGCTAAACCGATGACGAAGCCGAGCATCGCTAGACGACCATTCCAGTTTTCAGCGAATTGAGTAAAACCAAACTTTTGCTCTTCAGCCATGATTGTGACCTCGCTTATTTCAAGGGGGTGGAGGAATCGGTTTCCTCTGTGTAAATCAATGTTAACAACCCTGGCCGAGAATCGCAACAATTCTTTAAGCGTTAATTCGTCGGGAGTCATGCCCTAAAAGTGTCTATTTTGCTACCATTCCGGCTCCGCCGCCTCGACGACGGGTCTCCGCCACAGCCATAAATGTGCCGTCGGGCTTGACAAGAATACCGCTTGCAGCTCCAATTTCCGGAGTAAATTGAAACCCGTGGCCTAGAGCGGCAACAGCGGCAAGCTGTCTGCTGTTTTCGAGAGATTGCTCGGCCAGGGTTCCCCCACCATTGCGCTGGGAGAGGCGGGGGGCCGCGATCGCCTCCGCCAAATCCATGCCAAAGTCCATCAGGTTCACAGCAATTCCAGCCACGGTCGTAATAATCGTGGAT
>PYEQ01000350.1 GCA_003017785.1 filamentous cyanobacterium CCP5
GAGGCCTTTACTGTCAACATCATTGGTACCAGTACCAATGCCACTGTTGGCGCAACTCCTTCGGCAACCGTCACTATTAAAGATGGTGGCGGAGTACCACCAGTTATCACAACGGCTGATACGGTCAATGTGCTTGAAAATCAGGCATTGGTGCTAGATATTCAATCTACCGATGCTGATGGCGACACTGAAGGTAACGGTCTGACCTATGCCTTAGGTGGAGTTGACAAAAATTTCTTTGCCCTTGACAGCGCCACGGGGGTTCTCAGCTTCCTCAATGCTCCTGACTTTGAAAGTCCTCTTGATAGTGATGGAAACAACGTTTATGAATTGGAAGTTGCTGTCACTGACTCTGATCTTCTGAGCACGACTCAGTTCTTAAACGTTGTTGTTAACGATGTTGTTGAAAGTCCGACAGATCCATCAGGACCAGGACCAAGCGGCTCTCTGAAGCAGGTTGGGACATCTTTGCTACAGGTCCAAAGTGACGGCCATCTTAAGGTGGGAGATCTCACCAGTGCCAAAGGAAATCTCTATGAGATCGGCATGTTTGTGGTTGATGACGCCAACGGCACTGTCAATGGAGTGGCCCCTGGTGACGCCAGCTATCTCGCTACCGTTCTGGAAAAGGCTCAGGTAGTTCTATCGACTTTGACAGGCAAGGTTAACTTTAGCGGATTGGAGCAGTTGCGCGATGTCGCGGCCCAAAACGGTCAGCTACTTAGCTTTTTTGTCAGCCGCGATCGCACCCTGGATGAGCTCCGAGCCGGAGGCAATGGTGGACAAGTCCTGTTTGCCAACTCTGCTGCCAACTCCAATGGTCTTCAGGCTCTGCAAATAGAAGATCTCGGAGGAGGCGAGTTCCGCTACAGCTGGCGGGGCGACAACGGGGCCTTTGACGATCTCAGCTTTGATGTCGGCTTTGGTGGCGGTGAGGTACCGTTTGGAGCAGCCAGTCAGGGAGGACCTACCTCAGAGTTCTTTAACTTGTTTGGTAAGGAAACGGTCATCGCTCAATTCAACGTATTTCGGGAGGCTATCAACGATAACCTGCTGGGCTTCTACAAAATTGAAGATGCAGCCGGTCGAGTGTTGAATGCAGCGGATGAGCTAATCGCACCGGGCGAGGCTGGTTACCGCGAAGCCCTCTTAGGGAGCTGGCAGGCGCTCAACGTCTCCCTCACCGGGCAAAACGGCGCAATGCAGACCTACACGTTTGAACTAGCAGGCAACATGCTCCTAGCGCCTTTCTTGCTAGTTAACGGGGCCAATCAAACGCCTAACTCAGATGTAACCAACGATCTGTATACGCCCTTTATAGGGTCTAACACGGATGGCGTTGACCATGTCCGATTACTGGGCAGCAACATCTTTGGCTTCGAAGATTTGAGAAATGGCGGCGATCGCGACTTCAACGACATCATTATCCAGGGCGTATTTGCCTAGGCTGAGTTCACCCGGTCGGAGTAGAAGGATAGATTGAGGGGGATACCCCCCTCAATCTTGAATGGTTAAGCCATTTTTAGCTCAATGCCATAACAAGAGCGGTATTAGCGTCTTAAAAATCAGATGTTGTCGCCCAATTTCATGCCGTTGATATTAGTAGCAAAACCGTTGAGAGTTAATTTGATCGCGCCTTTATAGGCAAAAAAGTCAGACATCCTTTGGTAATAAGAAGGGTGGCTTAAATATCCCAAAATCCCAGCCAAGAGCAGAACATCTACCAGTTAAAAATCAAGGTAATGGTTACCAACATGATTGAACCTGAAGTCGTTATTGATGAGATCCAGTTTGATACTGGCGAAGCCGTATTGTCGATTACTGTTGGCAGCGACAGTATTCAAAGCTCAAACTTCGGTGATAACTCTTTTCTAGTTGAAAATACTGGCCAAAAGAATATCGCAAAAGTAGAAATTGATGTTACTAATGCCCTGTATCCTGACAGCGTATTTGACCCATTCGGCCTTGCCGGTGACTCTACTGCCAAACCTTTGACCATCAATACGGCTGGCGGCACAGGCGTTGTCGCACCGAGCTCAGCCTCTTACATTGGTGCTGGTGGTACAGCGGGCTATGGGGGGATTCAGCTTCTCTTCGATGAGGCCACTGATGGTGGGTTCAATCCGGGAGAAACGGTGGGCTTCGCCATTGATATGGACCCCAACTCAGTTGCGGGGACTAGCAAGGGACCGCTAGATGGTGGCAGCGATCCTGGATGGGACGTAGGCGGGGTCTCAGGAGCAGAGCTCATTGGCTCTACCTTTACCGTTACTTTCACAGATGGTACGACGGCAACGGGGCAGCTCCAGGGAGCAAATAACCAGGCCGGTTCCCAGGGGGTCGCTTCTCAAAGCTCGCCAAATCAGACGGTTTCTTTGTCAGTCAATGGGCTGAGTGAGGGGGGGATCGGGACTTACGGTCCCAATGGCCCCAGTGTTGTCATCAGTGGTCCGGCCGGGCAGACGGCTCGGGTAGTGCTCACAAAGGGCTTTATTCAGCCAGTGACGCCCTACAATCAGGCGTTGGCGGATCAGCTGGCAGCGTTAGCCGCAACCGATTTCCCGGCTAATAATGCCGTTGAGTTTCAAACGGTTGACATAGCTTTGACGGGGGCAGATCAGGATATCTCTGGGCTTTTCAATTTTGCCGAGGTGGCTCTCTATGATTTCTTGGGAGAAGACCAGTTACCGATAGGCTTCACTGCCAGCGTTATTGACCCGGCCAATGATGGCCTGCCTTTAGGGCCGGTGACGAAACCGATATATCTCAAGTTTAGTGAAACTGGCTCTGCATCCCCTGTCATCACGACAAGTCCCAACGTGACGGTACTTGAGAATCAGACATCGGTTCTGGATATTCAAGCTACCGATGCGGATGGAGATACTGAGGGCAATGGGCTTTCTTATAGCCTCACGGGTGGAGCAGACCAGGCGCTTTTTGCCCTTGACAGCGCCACGGGGGTTCTCAGCTTCCTAAATGCTCCTGACTTTGAAAGCCCTCTTGATAGCGATGAAAACAACGTTTATCAATTGGAAGTTGCTGTCACTGACTCTGATCTTCTGAGCACGACTCAGATCCTAAACGTTGTTGTTAACGATGTTGTTGAAGGCCCAACTGACCCACCAATTGTTGAGGGTCCGCCTGACCCAGTTGTTGAAGGTCCCACGGATCCATCCAATCCAGGCACATCCGATGACCTACAGCAGGTTGGGCCATCCCTGCTACAGGCCCAAAGTGACGGCCAACTTAAGGTGGGGGAACTCACCAGTGCTAAAGGCACTCTCAATGAAATCGGCCTGTTTGTGGTCGATGACGCCAACGGCACTGTCGATGGCGTGGCCCCTGGTGAGGCCGGTTATCTAACCACCGTTCTGGAAAATGCTCAGGTAGTTTTATCGACTTTGAAAGGCAAGGTTGACTTCAACGGACTGGAGCAGTTGCGCGATATCGCAGCTCAAAACGGTCAGCTACTCAGCTTTTTTGTTAGCCGCGATCGCACCCTGGATGAACTTCGAGCCGGAGGTGATAGTGGACAAGTGCTGTTTGCCCAATCTGCTGCCAACGCCAATGGATTTCAGGCGCTGCAAATAGAAGAGATCGGAGGGGGCGAGTTCCGCTATCGCTGGCGCACTGAGGATGGAGCCTTTGACGCTCTCAGCTTTGATGTCGACTTTGGTGGCGGTGAGGTGCCGTTTGGAGCGGCTAGCCAGGGAGGACCCACCTCAGAGTTCTTTGATTTGTTTGGCAAGGAAACGGTCAGTGCTCAATTCAACGTATTTCGGGAGGCGGTCAATGACAACCTGCTGGGCTTCTACAAAATCGAAGATGCTGCTGGTCGAGTGTTGAATGCAGCGGATGAGCTGATTGCACCGGGTGAGGCTGGCTATCGTGAGGCCCTCCTGGCTAGCTGGCAGTCGCTCAATATTTCCTTGACCGGACAAAACAGCGTGATGCAGACCTATACGTTTGAGTTGGCAGGCGACATGCTCTTGGCTCCCTTCTTGCTGGTCAACGGGGCAGGTCAGACCCCTAGCTTAGATTTGACTAACGATCTGTATACCTCCTTCATGGGAGCTAATCCTAATGGCGTTGACCATGTCCGATTACTGGGCAGCAACACCTTTGGATTCGAAGATCTGCGCAATGGCGGCGATCGCGACTTCAACGACATCATTATCCAGGCCACATTTTCCTAAACGCCATGGATATAGTCGGGGGAAGGGGGATCTCCCCCATCCCCTTTCCCCGGCACAGATGCGATAGTGGGGCAGACATTGCTTGATTAAAAGCCCGTCGGATTCCTCATTCATAGTTGAAATGGTTGATTTTATCTGTACGTCCCCCAGCGTCGCCAAGACATTACAAAATTCTGTCCAGTGGCAGCTGCTCCTAAAGCACTTAGAGCGTAACGGCATTGGCGCCAACGTATGGGTTGATGGAGATGATCAGCCAATCTCAGTTCAAATTCCCAATCTACCGGATAAAATTTCCAACCTGCCCAACCTGAAAGCATCAAAATCGGCTAATGCCGCCGGGGCAGCTTCCGCTAGCGGCATTAATTAGGGGGGTGAGAGCTTAGGCTTAGTACCACATCCGAATTCGATGCCCCCGATTAAAAACAGTCAACCCATTAGGGGCATTAGCGTAGCCATGCCCGACAGGGCTACACGGCGTTTGCCCGACCCGGTCAGGAGTTAGCCAGATAGGATTTATCGTCAGACCCTTAGGGTTTAGGGACCGCGATCGGAGGCAGGCTCGTCAGGAGGTTAAGTAGGTGTAGTGGCTGAGGCTGTGGGCATAGTGGCGCAGCAGTAGCTGTGACTCCTGAATCGAAATTTGCTGCTCTTGCAGCGCTACTTCGGTACGCCGGCGAATATTTTCAATTAGATCTTCCGGGTCGTACTGGACATAGCTGAGGACTTCGGTCATGGTGTCGCCTTTGACCACGTGCTCGATACGGTAGCCCTTAGGAGTGAGGTGAATGTGCACGGCGTTGGTGTCGCCAAATAGGTTGTGTAGGCTGCCCATGATTTCCTGATAGGCGCCGCCTAGAAACAAAGCAAGATAGTAGGGCTCATCGACCTTGAGGGGATGGAGTTCTAGGGTGCGCTTGACATCCCGCAGGTCGATAAACTGATCGACTTTGCCATCGCTGTCGCAGGTGAGATCGGCCAGGGTAGCCCGGCAGCTGGGCTCTTCGTTGAGTCGGTGAATCGGCATAATCGGGAATAGCTGATCGATCGCCCAGGTGTCGGGCATCGACTGAAACACCGACAGGTTGATGTAGTAGATCGAGGCCATGCTCTGGTGCAGCTCCTCGATGTCTTCGGGCACGTAGTCGGCATCGCTGACCACCGACAGCGCCTTGCGACAGCAGGCCCAAAACAGCCGCTC
>PYEQ01000351.1 GCA_003017785.1 filamentous cyanobacterium CCP5
TCAAGTCTGGGGATTGAGGGGATGGCCTCAGCTCAGCAGCCGATGGCGAAGGGGCGGCAGTCCCCTGCTCCAAGGCAGATAGATCGGCTCCTAGCTGATCGATCGCGGCTGAATCGAGGTCAAGATTCCAGCTATCTGCAGAAATCTCGAGGTCATCGGTGGCCAGTAAATCTTCATCGGGGGAAGCCGTCACAAAGGCTGCTTCACTGTCCGTAGCTACCAACTCAGGTTGATTCTCGAGGACTGACGGGGCTCCCTCCGTTTCATCGGGCAGCAGTTCCGCCAGGGAGGCGATGGTTTCTGGTACGGGCGTCGTATCCTGCTGATCTAGCAGCTCTTGCCCAGTTGGCTCACCAAACAGGGTATCTAAACTAGTCGGCTCGTCCTCGCCATGGTCCTTTGAGGCCGGGAGGATACTGCCCCCCTCGATTACGGACTCCCCATCATCGAGGGGGGAGGCGGTGTCAGGGCCAACTAGATCCTGAATGCCCATGATTGTGATCTGATCGAAGTCATCTTCTGGGGCGTCTGCTGAAACAACTGCGCTGTTGGAGGTCTCAGACTGGACATTTGAGAAGGAGCCTGGGGCGCTGGCGAGAATATCTTGATCAAGGCTGTCTGTCCCAGCTGTGTCTGCCTGGGCACCAAACAAAGACTCGTAGAAGCCATCTACGTCAGCCGTAGAATCTAGTTCAGAGGCTTCCCCTGCGGCTAGAGCCGTCGCCGCCAGGGCATCGCTGGGGGGAGCGACCCGGGCCTCGGGATCGGCGGCGGCGACCTCTAGCTGGTCGAGCAGCTGTAGAGGATCGGAGGGAGGAACTGGTTCGGTCAAGTCCGCTGACTGATCGCCTGCAGGGGCGGATTCTGACTCTTCAGACTGGTCAAGGTCAAGGTCTTGGCCTAGGTCTAGCTGAGTCATCTCGTCGTCTAGCTGAAGCAGGGTGATGTCGTCATCCTGGTCAAAATCTATGTCTAGATCCAGAGCGTCGATCGCTTCAACACTCCAGTTATCATCCTCTAGATCGCCTGCTTCAGAGGCCGTCATTTCGTCGTCACGATCCCTAGCCCCTGTGGAGTCCGCTGGCAGCCTGGCGGGATAGGCGGCAGTTGGAGCCGGACCATCGAGATAGACGGGGGACTGGTTGAGCCGCTGGGTGAGGTGGTTGATCAGGGCTTGAAACATCATCTCCCCCTGCTCTCCCAGGGTGTGCATTTCGTCTAGCCCCCGGGAGAGGGAAGCCTGATAGCTTTGGAGACTCTGATGCAGGTTATCAAAAACCGTCCTAAAGGTCTGATCCAGGTTGAGCAAGACTTGATCGCTCTGGGTCTGCAGACTCTTTAAATAGGCTAGCCGTTGGGCCGGACTCAGGGGAGTACCGTCGGCCTCCTGGACAGCAGAGAGCAGGCGGGTATCGGAAACTTCGGCATCAAGGTGCCGCAAGCTCTGGTGCACCTGCTGCTGAAGCTGGGTCTCCAGTCGGGATGCCAGCGCTTGAAACAGCTGCTCTAGCTGATCGGGGGCGATCGCGGCTGACTGTCGTCCTGACAGACGGGCCTGCTCTAACTGCTGGACTTCTTCGAGTAGGGCCGTTCGCCGCTGCTGGAGCTGGGTAATTTCGGTCTGCAGGGGCTGCACCATCTGCTGCCGTAACTGCTGCATCTCATATAACAGCTGACGGAGCACCGCGCCCGCGTCGTCAGAGGCCTGTTGATTAGCCGCCTCCCCCCTGGAGGCTGATTCCGAATCTAATGCTTGGAGGCACTGCTGAGCCCGCTTTAGAAGCTGGCGCTGTTCTGCCGCCTCATTGGACACTACCCAAGGCAGCTTGGGCGACGCCTTGGCAAGGGCGGCCTGAATCTCGGCAATGAGCGCTTGACGTTGGTCCCTGGGAGCTGGCACGGTCAACCTCTTCGATCACGGTCTTAATTAGACTTAATTAGAGCCTGGCGGTAGCGGACAGGCCCAGGCATTAACGGCCATCCGTGGAGCTACCTAGCTGAGGATTACCACCACAAGGGAAATTGCAGAACCTCGCCAGGAAACTTTACAATCGCCAGCCCTTGAATATAAGGGGGTCTTTAGTTGTCAGGTTACCCGTCTTGCCGCGATCGCGTTGCGCCAAGATGGGAATTGCCCAAAGTCTAGGTCAAGCCGCCCAAAAAGTCACAGGCTTGAAACTGATAGTTTCATTCTCCTCGGCCCCGGGTCAAAAGTAAGTGTGTTTTCAGGGGAAATCAGCCTGGACAGGCCCCATCAGCTACCTGAAATTTCAGCGATCTGACGCCAACGAAGGGCGGCTAGAGCTAACTGATGGCGAGGGGACGTTGAAGAGGGGGAGTGATATATTGTTTCTCGGGTTTTGCCTGTCTAAGGCTCCACCTTTGCCCCAGCCGGCAAAGATTTAATGAAGGGCTAATTTGCTTTTTTCAGTATTTCCCCCACCCAGCTGACCGCCCCGAACCGAAAGTGTTTCCATGGATGCTCGCTACGGCCACCGCGATAACCAGGCTGATATTGCACTGGTGCGTTCCTCCCTCTTTTTTGAGGGCATTCCCGAGGAGGCCGTCAACCTGGCAACGGCCCAGGTGGTTGCCCGCAGTCACCCGGCCAATCAGGTGATTTTGCTAGAAAACGACTGGGGCAGCTCAGTCTATTTCATTCTGGAAGGCTGGGTTAAAATTCGCACTTACAATCTGGACGGCAAAGAAGTCACCCTGAATATTCTCGGCAAGGGAGAACTCTTTGGAGAGATGGCTCCCCTCGATGAGGTGCCCCGATCCACAGATGTGATTACCCTGGTGCCCACGGTGATTGGCAGCATGCCCGCCTATGATTTTGTCAATTTGATCCAGTCCGAGGCGATCGCCGGCATGCGTCTGGCCCAGCTAATGGCTCGGCGGCTCCGTCAGGTGAATCGGCGATTGCGGCTGCGGGAGTCTGATAGTACCTCTCGGGTGACTGACATTCTGTTGTTTTTAGCCGATGGGCAGGGACGCCTAGGGGAAGATGGCTATGAGATCCCCAACCTACCCCACCGGGAACTCAGCAGCCTCAGCGGCCTGGCCCGGGAGACGGTTACCCGCGTGTTGAGTAAGCTAGAAAAAAAAGGGCTGATTGCTCGGGACAAGGACATCATGCGAATTCCAGACATCAATGCCCTGGAGCGACTGCTCGTATAACCCAGGCCAGCTGAGCTGCGGTTAGAAAACGGCTGATAATAAGAAATCTATGGGGCGTTCAGTGCCTGATCCCGGTTCCGAAAAACCTGCTGAATTTTCATCATCGAGTCCTTCCACCTTTGGGTCCGATTACAGCGCTGCTGAGAAAGCGGCCTTTGAGGATCTAGACACCTACCTAGACTATGGCAACCCGGATCGGACCGCTGAGGCCCGGTTTGCAGGCAGTCACCGGCTCAAGGCCGGGCCCCTGGCGATGGTAGAGACGGCGTTTCTCTCCAGCGCCGCTAGCCTGATCTGGCTGGTGAACACCTACTTTCCACCGGGGCCGATTTTGCGGGTGCTGTTTCCCCTACCCACGGCCCTGGTGTATCTGCGCTGGGGGCCCCGGGCCGGGTGGATGTCAGCCCTGGTGTCGGGGCTGCTGCTAGCGGTGCTGATGGGGCCACCCCGCAGCCTGCTGTATGTGATTCCCTACGGCCTGATGGGGGTGCAGCTGGGATTTTTGTGGTCGCGGCGGGCCCGCTGGTACCTGTCCATTGCCCTGGGGACGCTGCTGGGGGCAATAGGCTTTTTCTTTCGGGTCTGGCTGATGTCGATCCTGCTGGGGGAAGACCTGTGGATTTACCTCACTCGCCAGGTAACCCAGCTGCTGCAGTGGCTGCTAGAGCGGCTGATTGCCTTTGGAATTCTGGATTTGGGGGCTTTAGGGCAGCCCAATCTGCTGGCCGTGCAGGTGCTGGCGATCGCCATGGTGATTGTCTCTACCTCGGTGTATTTATTCACGGTGCACCTAGCCGCCTGGCTGCTGCTGGAGCGCCTGGGGGCCGCCATGTCGCCGCCGCCGGGCTGGGTGCAAACCCTGCTCGATGAATAACCGTGAGCCCTTCTCTGATCAAGAGCTATGGCTGCCAGGGACCGGCTGCAGCCTGGATCAGCCGGTTTCAAGCTAAGCGCCCTCTATTTGCCCTGGTGCTGGGATTTACCGATACGGGACTGATCCCTGGCATTTCGGCGGCCGGCAAAACTCCGAGCGATCGCCGCTACACCGCCCTGGCCGACGGGGAATTTATCTACCGCGGACCGGGACTGGCCCAGTTTCCCCTGCCCCCCCTGGAGGCGGGTGCTTCTCCAGCAATCATTAGTCGAGCAATCATCGCCCGGCAGGCTATTCCCACCTGGATATTTGACGCCGGTTTGCGGCAGCCTCTGGCCGTGCCCGGTGTACACCTGGGAGGCCGGGCCGCCGCCTGCCTGACCACAGGACAAGCCCTGCCCCTAACCACGGTTCGCCATCTCTGGCAGCAGGGACTGGCCTGGGGAGACCGGCTCAGCCGGGCAGCCCGCTGTGACTACTGGGTAATCGGCGAATGCGTGGTCGGCGGCACCACTACAGCCCTGGCCCTGCTGCTGGCCCTAGGCGTTGACGCCTGGGGCCTAGTCAACAGCAGCCACACGATTTGCAACCACGACCAAAAGCAGCGGGTGGTGATGGCCGGACTGGCCCACTGGCAGGCGACCAAATCCTCAGATCCATTAGCGGCGATCGCCGCCATCGGCGATCCGATGCAGCCAGTCGTAGCCGGCATGGCCATGGCCGCCAGCCGACATCGAGGAGTGCTGCTCGCTGGCGGCACCCAGATGCTCGCGGTGTATGCCCTCATCCGGGCCCTGAGTCACCATCGAAACTACCCCTGGCGACCCGAGCAGGTGGCCGTTGGCACCACCCGCTGGGTGGCCGAAGATCCCTCAGGGGATACTCCCGGCCTGGCCGCTAAAGTGAATGCGCCGCTGATTGCCACCCAGCTCACCCTGGCGGATTCTCGCCACTGGCAGCTACGGGCCTATGAGGCTGGCTTCGTCAAAGAAGGGGTCGGCGCTGGAGGCTGCGCGATCGCCGCCCACCTCTATCGGGGCTGGGATCAGGCCAGAATGCTGCGGGCCATTGATCAGACCTTTGCTGCCCATGCTGGCCATGGTCACCAGCCAGTGAACGGCGAAGGGAACCTCGAAGGGAACCTCAGTGCTGGCGGCTAGCTAGCAGCTGTTCTTCAAGGGCAGCGATGCGATTATAGGCAGCCGTCAGCTGGGCCGTGAGGCGCTGAATCTGGACTTCCGGAGACAGTTCCTGCTCGCTGTTGTGTCGTTCTACCTGTCTCTTATACACATCT
>PYEQ01000352.1 GCA_003017785.1 filamentous cyanobacterium CCP5
CAGCAGCCAGCACCTCCACATCTAGCTTGAGCTTATCGGTGATATGTGTTAGTTTTCTAGCCCTTTCGACTCTAGCATCATGTCGAGGTTCTTCAGACAGATAGCCTGGCAGGATTTCCAGTAGCTCGTAGACATGTCTCAATGCCTGAAGTCGTTTGATAGCAGAGGCGACTTCTTTTCCCTCTATCCCATAATCTCGCTGGTCAAAGTCCTCATTAACTAAGCCAGTTCCCTTCTGTAGCCCTGACATGGATACGCCTTGATTTTACTGATTGTTGAAATCGTGCTTTCCCTACGCTTCGATAATATGCCAGTGGATTCAGCCTGTTGGCTGGATAAAACAAAAATTATCGCTGATTGAATTAATGTCCAGACCTGCAAGATTAATGTCCAGACCTGCAAGAATTCTTACTGGGAGCATCCAATTTTCGACAAAATAGTCAGCTGACAGGCTGACCATTGAGGTAAGCACAGCGCAGACTCAACATGGCATTGACGAAGGCAGTATTCCAACTAGCGCCAGAAATTAGAGCCGGCGGCCAATCTGTTTGACCGCCGACTCGACCGCCCCTGAGCCTATAGAACAAAGCTGTTCAGACTGGTAATCCTCATAATTCACAATATGGGAGCGATGGTTGTTCAAGTAGGCTTCAAAGTTGCGGGCTTGTTTGCGCCGACAGCCAGCCAGTCGAAGCCTGTATAGCCCTTCGACAGACTCAGGGCGAACGGCTAGTTTTTCAAAATGAGAATTGCTGGGATGTCCCACGAGCCCTTGGTGAGGGAGATGACCTATGCTCATACCCGTAAGGACTGCCATGGCGGCGTCCTAGCGCCCGGTGAGTTCACTGGTTGACAAAAAAAGGCAACTCAGGGGCTCACTTCTGCCAGCGTCTGCAGTTGCCCTGGCCAAGGCCAAAGATCGCCAGGCTTTTGAATTAAAGCTCTGCCATTTACCCTGACTGACAACAACTCAACCCCGCCGGCTTTTTGGGTTCACAAATGAATAATTCGAGGGTTTGTCTATTCACCTGAATACTCGACGGCACGCAGGGCTCCACTGAAGTGCATGGCAGCCTTTGGCAACCGGCAAATCCCACCGGCATCGATCAGCTGGACTTATTTAAAGACGAGCTTCTGATAAGTAGATCGAGTGTATTGACGATCAAGAATACTATATAGATCGAGTGTACTGTATGGTTGGAATAGGTGGTTGGTACGGCAACCGTGATTCCCCATCGACTGACGCTCAAAAATTTTCTCAGCTATCGTGAAGCCAGCCTCGACTTCCGGGGGCTGCACCTGGCCTGCGTCTGCGGTCACAATGGGGCCGGCAAGTCCTCTTTGCTGGAGGCGATCGCCTGGGCTGTGTGGGGTCAAAGCCGGGTCGCCTCCGAGGACGACGTCATCCATGTCGGGGAGCTAGAAGCTCAGGTTGATTTTGCCTTCGAACACAATCAGCAAACCTATCGAGTTCTGCGCAGTCGTCGCCTCAACCAGGGAGGGGCCCTGGAGTTTCAGGTTCAGCATGAAGGCCAGTGGCGATCGCTGACCCAGCGGGGCATGCGGGCAACCCAGCAGCTGATTACCCAGCACCTGCGACTCGACTACGACACGTTTATCAACTCCGCCTATTTGCGCCAGGGGCGGGCCGATGACTTTATGCTGAAGCGGCCCAGCGATCGCAAACAAATTCTGGCCGATCTGCTCAAGCTGGATCGCTATGATCGGCTAGCCGAAACCGCCAGGGAAAAGTCCCGCCAGGCCAAGGCCGACCTGGGCCCCCTGCAGCAGCGCCTCGACGCCCTGGACAGCCAGCTCCAGCAATCCGCAGGGGTGGCCCAAATCCATGGCGATCTTGAGGCCCATCTGGAGCAGTTGGCCCACCACCAGCAGCAGCTCCAGCAGCAGCTCGATCAGCTCTATGGTCAGGCCCAGCGGCGTCGCTCGATGCAGCATCAGCTGGACCTCAATGGCCAGCAGCAGCGGCATCTCCACCAGCGTTTAGAGGTCCTGGGCCAGCAACAGCAGCAGCTAGAACAGGAACGTCAGCAGCTAGAACAGGTGATGGCCGAAGCAGCGGCGATCGCTACCGGCCTCGCCCAGCTCGACGCTCTCCAGGCCAAAGCCACCAGCCTCGGCGAGCAGCTCCACCAGCACCAGCAGCTCCAGAATCGGCGAGCCCATCTCCAGGCGGTGCAACAGCAGGCGGTGCAGACATTGCAGAGTCAGCTTCAATCCGCCCAGGTCCAGCAGCAAACCCTGCAGGAGCAGATTGCTGAAGCCGCTCCCTTGCTGGCCAAGGCCACGGCTGTGGAAGCGGCTTTGGCCCAGCTCCACCAGGCCAGGGCAGAGCTCAAGCATTTTGACCAGGTGCAGCTGCGGATGTTGCCGCTGACCCAGCGACGACACCAGCTGCAAACCCAGCTCGATCGCACCCAAACTCGCCTCCACGCCCGTCTCGAAGAACTGACCACCGCCGTCCAGCAGCTCAGCCAGCAACAGGCCCAGCAGCCCCAGCTGATGCAGGCAGTCCAGACCGTCACCGCCTCCCTCGAGCATCTCGAGCAGCGGCGGCAGTATCAGGAGCAGGTGCGCGAAAAGGGGCAAGAACGGCGACAGTTCATGGAACAGCTCCAGGCCCGGCAGCGCTTCTGTGAAGCCCAGCTAGCCGAGCTAGATCAAAAAATTCACTTCCTCTCAGAGCCCAATGCGGCCTGCCCGGTGTGCGATCGCCCCCTCGATGCCCACCATGGTCAATCAGTCCTCGCCGACTACCGAGCCCAGCAGGCTGACATCCAGGCCGAAATTTGGGTGATTCGCGAACAGCTCACCACCTCCCAGCGGGAAATTCAAGTGCTGCGCCAGGAGTACCGGGAAGTCGAGGCCGAACTTGCTCGCTACGGAGATGTCCACCAGCAGCGGGGTCGCCTCGCTGCCCAGATCAGTTCTGGGGCGGAGACCTGTAGCCGACTGCAGCAGCTAGAAGCAGAACGCCAGCAGATCGAGCGCTGCCTGGGCGATCGCAGCTATGGGGGCGAACTCCTCGCAGAACTCGAGCAAATTGACCAAACCCTAACCCAGCTCAACTACGACGATCGCAACCATGCCCTCCTGCGGGGTCAGGTGGATCGCCTGCGGTGGGCCGAACTGCGCCACGCCGAACTGCTGCAGACCCGGAAACGCCGGGAAACCCTCCTGGCTCAGCTGCCCGTGGTCGAACAGCAAATCGCCGATCTGACGGACCAAATGACCCGCCTCAAAACCTCTCCCCGGCAGCAGCAAATCGCCGATCTCGACCAGCAGATTCAAGCCACCGGCTATTCCCTGGAGCACCACAATCAGCTCCGGGCCGATATCCAGCAGGCCCAGCAGTGGCCCTTGCGCCACCAGCACCTGGAGCTAGCCCAGCAGCGCCACCCCCAGCTCTGCCAGCAGCTCCAAGATCTCCAGACCGAGATTCAGCAGGCCCACCAGGAGCTAGAGCAGATAGTCGCTGTGGTGGAGGAACTCCAAGCCCAGCTCTACCAGACCGCCGATCCGGCTCCGGCGATCGCCGATTTAGAGACGGAGCTGGCTAGCACCCAGCAGCAGCGAGAACATACCCTGGCGGAGCTTGGGGCCCTGGGGCAGCGTCTTGAGCAGCTGCAAGAACTGAGCCAGGAAAAGCAGAATTTGGAGCAGGCCTTTGCCGCTACCCAGCAAACCCTGCGAATCTACAGTGAACTGTCCCAGGCCTTTGGCCGCAACGGCATTCAGGCTTTGATGATCGAAAACCTGCTGCCCCAGCTCGAAACAGAGACCAATCAGCTGCTCAGCCGCCTGAGCAACCACCAGCTGCACGTGCAGTTTGTCACCCAGCGGGCAAGTCGTCGCCAGCACAAGCTGATCGACACCCTCGACATCTTGATCGCCGACACCCGTGGCACCCGTCCCTATGAAACCTATTCTGGCGGCGAAGCGTTTCGGGTAAACTTTGCCCTTCGCCTGGCCCTGGCCCGGCTGCTGGCCCGGCGCTCGGGCATGGCGCTAGAAATTCTGATCATCGACGAGGGCTTTGGTACCCAGGATAAAGCCGGCTGCGATCGGCTGATCGCGGCCATCAACGCGATCGCCCCTGACTTTGCCTGCATTCTCGCCGTCACCCATGTCCCCCATTTCCGCGAAGCCTTCCAGACTCGTATAGATGTGATCAAAACCGAGGCTGGCTCCCAGCTTCTGCTGTCAGACTGACGCCGCCCCTGGGAAAAGGTGCTATGGTTGCCATGTGCAAAAACCTAAAGAAAATATTAAATTCTCGCGAAAGTGGAAATCATGAACCTTACGTCCCCTGCGATCCGGATGGTGTGGACCGTTGTCGAAGATGCTTCCAGCCAAGATTTGCTGGAGCTCTCTGACACGGCGCTGGTGGCCATGGTTTTAAAGCAGATTTCACGCCGGGCCTGGCTAGATGTCGAAGAAGTGAGCGCCCTTTACGACTACATTGGCAGCAAGCTGGTCTTAATTCGGGACAGTGCCAGCTTTCGCCTAGTGGCTGAATAGACCGCCCTTCAAGTTTCAGGCTGCTTCAATAGCTGCCCGAAATGCTCTTCTCCTCGCCGCGACGGAACGGAGTTTTTCACCGGTTCTAAGGAAAGTAGGTGAAAGCGATCAGAAAACAGGGGGGTAACTGCCTCCGGAGACAGGCCGAATGGAGGCCCCCCAGGGCGGCTGTGGGTGAAGAAAATAGCGATTAGTCGCCCGCCCGGTTTCAACAAATCCGCCATTAAATGAACATAGGCTGGCCGCAGATCGGGATTGATCGCACAGAAGCAGGTGTGCTCCACTACATAGTCAAATTGGTGGCTGTACTCAGGGGTCAGCTCAAAGATATTCCGCTGTAGACACTGGATCGAGAGCCCTGCCGCCTCAGCTTGCTCCCGGGTAGCCGCGATCGCCTCAGGGGCAAAATCCACCGCCATCACCTCAAATCCATGGCGGGCTAGCAGTAGCGCATCGTGGCCGCGACCACTACCTGGCACCAAAACCCGCCCCGGTACGGGCACCGTCGGGGCGGTGAGCCAGTCCACCAACGCCGGGGCTGGCTGGCCCAGGTCCCAGCGGGGAGGGCCCTCCTGGTAGCGCTGCTGCCAGGAGGGCCCCAGATCCCCTGGGGAACCAGGCCCTGAACGACCGTCACTGGACGGAGAAGGGGAAATGCTCATAGTATGCTCGGCGCAGATGGGCGTTAAACGGGAGACAGATATTATTGAAAGGGTAGATCCTGACCTACCGCATCCGCCGCTGCCAGAGGATAGCGATCGCCTGATGGCGGTGAGAGGACGAATGCATTCTCTGACTCCAGGGCAGGCCACCGGCCGCCTGTTTGGGGG
>PYEQ01000353.1 GCA_003017785.1 filamentous cyanobacterium CCP5
CCAGGTGGTGGCCCCCAGGATCATGGGAGCGCAGGGGGAACTGAGCCAGATTCACCCCGTTGGGCACCACGTGAATGGGAGCCCGCCGCCGCAGAGGGGTAAAGAAGCGTAGATCTTCTGGGGTGGTCACCACCAAATCGCTGAACTTGCGGGCAAACCGGCGCTCGTAGCGGCGCAGCAGGGGCACGTTCACCAGGTCTCGCAGCGGATGTTCGGCGGTACCCGTCTGCAGCTGATTGACCACCGTGCCATAGAGGGAACTGTGGATGTTCACCACTCGCTTGGGCACCCGGCGGCGATAGCTGGGCCGCACAAACCGCTCATTGACGCTGTGCTCACAGGTGAGGGCATCGACCGGCTGCTGATCCAGCCACTGATCGATCCAGGCTTGCATCTCGGGAGAATGGACGTAGTTGACGCTGGGAGGCGTTCCCCGCCAGACAAAATCCAAAAACCGTGCTGACTTACCTGGTAGCCCTGGCCGGAGCTGAGCCGCCGTTGGCCGGGGAAACACCACCAGCTTATCGACCTGTTGATGCAGATCTTCCACTTCGCGATCGCTGACCTGAGCATCCCGCTGGGTCACTAGAGTCACCCGATGGCGGTGGCTGAGCTGTTGTAGCAGATTGAAGGTGCGTACCGGCGTCCCACCGCGGGTCGGCGGATAGGGAAACGTCGCTGAAATCATCAAAATATTCACGGTGCTGGCTCCTCTAGCAGGGGAATTCGTCGGGCCTCGGCTGGCAGCTGAGCCTCCTGCTGACCGCGGGTGCGGGCCTGGAAACAGACTAAATCTAGAGGCGTCACCACGAAATCAACCAAACCAGCCCGTCCCTGGAACCAACCCAGCAAATCCCGAGGCAGCTCTTTTAACAGCCAGCGGGCCAGGCGATAGCGCATCTCCGCCGGGGTCAGGGGACGCATCAGCTCAATCCCATGGAGATCATGGAGATAGCGATTAGAGCAGCCATAGCGATACCACTGGTGACGGAGCTCCTGGAGGCTGTCTCGATGGCGGTGATGCACCACTGCAGACTCGGCTAGGACCATCTGCCAGGGGGTTGAACGCAAGATCCGCCAGCACAGATCCGCATCACCGCCAGTGGTCAGATGGGGGCGAAACAAGCCCACCTGGCTAAATATTTTGGTCCTAATGGCCAGATTTGCCGTCTGTCCGTAGGGGCAGAACGGATGATGGAACGTATTGCGCTGGGAGAGGATCTGTTGGCGATCCGCATAGCGCTCTAACCAGCTGTGACCAGTGAGCGCCTGAATTTCTCCAGCGACCAGGCCAACCTGCGGATCTTGAAACGGCTGCACCAGTTCAGCCAGCCACTCTGGGGTCGGACGACAGTCGACATCGGTGAAGGCAATAATTTCGCTGCGGGCGGCGACAATCCCGGCATTGCGGGCGGCGTAAGAACTTTGAATGGTGTCCTGGCGCAGATAGTGAAGATGGGAATGCTGCCTGAGCGCCGCCTGGATGATTTCAGCCGTGCGATCGTCGCTGCCATTGTCCACCAGCCAAATTTCCAGGCGATCAACCGGATAGGTTTGCCGATTTAGCCCCTCCAGCAGTCCCGGCAGGTCAGCCTCCCCGTTGTATACCGGGATTACCACTGCCACAGCAGGCAGCGGCTCAGGCAAATTACTGTCGGCAGGCGATCGCAGATCCATTCAGCATCCCAGTCAGTTACCGGTCAATGGCTAGGTTGCCCATACCCAGCACCCGCACCCCCCATCCAGCCGATGCCTAGCTCAGGGCCGACTTCATCGCCTCCTGGGTCGCACTCTGGTAGAGCCCCCGCAGGTAGGCCGTGACAAACTGAGCATCTTCGGCGGCCAGGGGAATCGTATCGAGCACGTCGAGAACCGTAGAGCCAGCGGCCGTGATCACCACCAGGGAGGCGTCGAGGGGCTGATCGTACTGCCAGAACTGGCTAATATCCACCGTGGTACTGTCCCCCGTAGGCGGCGGGGCGTCATCGCCATCGACGTCTTCTGGGACGGCTGATTCAGACAGTTGGCGCTTTTGCCGCAGGGCATCTAGGAGCTGGTCGCGGGTACGGCCCCGCAGCTGAAACAGCACAAACGGATCTTCTCGAAAGAAGTCTCCGAGCTGGTAGTAGACCGCCGCGATGTGCTTGCAGGGGTTTTTGGGGTCTGGGCAGCTACATTTCGATCGCACCTCCGACAGATTAAAGGGGAATAAACTCAGGCCGCTGCTAGTGAACACGGCCTCAATATCGGGGGGCATTTCCCCGGCCAGCAGCTGAGCCGAATAGATCGCCTTTTCAGACAGGGTGTCAATCACGTAATTCCAGTCTTCGTCGGAGAAGGCGTCCATCCAGATGGACAGCTTGTAGGGCTCCTCGGCGGTCCCCTGCACCAGAGCGACTACCTTGGCTCCCTTAAATTCCAGGCTGAGAATATTACCTTCCCGGGCATAGCGCCGTCCCCGCTCCAGGCGCTTTTTGAACCGGTAGGTGTTGAGCAGTTCAACCCAGCGCTGGACCCACCAGGCTTCTTCTGGCAGGGCATAGGCGGCGGGCTGGGTGGTTTGGTAGCTAGTCATCGGTAATCCTTCGGCATCTGACTCATCGCCGCCAGGTCCAGCACTTCATTCAGCTGTTCTGGGGTGAGCAGTTCTTTTTCTAAGACTAACTCCCGCAGGGATTTGCCGGTTTCGAGGGATTCTTTGGCGATCGCGGCGGCATTCAGATAGCCGATGTGGGGATTCAGGGCGGTGACCAGGGCGAGGCTGCCTTCCGCGTAGGCATGGCAGCGATCGGCGTTGGCTTCGATGCCCCGCAGGCACTTCTGGGTGAGGGCGGCGATAGTGTTGCCGAGAATTTCGATGCTGTGGATCAGGTCGTAGGCAATCAGCGGCATCATCACGTTGAGTTCGAGCTGACCGGCCTGGGCGCAGAGGGCGATCGCGCTGTCGTAGCCCATCACCTGGAAGCAGACCATGGAGGTCATTTCCGCCATCACCGGGTTGTACTTACCGGGCATGATCGAGGAACCGGGCTGCACCGGCGGTAGTTGGATCTCCTTGAAGCCGGTTTTAGGTCCGGAATCTAGCAGGCGCAGATCGTGGGAAATTTTCACGCAGTCCTGGGCCAGGTTGCGCAGGGCTCCCGACACCGACACAAACGGGGCCATGCTCTGCATCGCTGCCATCAGGTGGGGAGCGGGCTGCAGGGGCTGGTCAATCAATTCGCTTAGCAGTTCGGCTACCCGAAACCGGTAGCGGGGATGGGTGTTAAGGCCGGTACCGGCAGCGCTGCCGCCGATCCCCAACAGCTTCAGGTCGCTGGCGGCGGTTTCGATGCGAAGCAGGTGGTCGCTGAAGATTTGGCCCCAGGCCCGGAAGGTTTCGCCCAGGCGCACGGGCACCGCATCCTGGAGGTGAGTGCGTCCCGATCTAACCACCTGTTCAAAGGCCTGGGCCTTGGTTTCGAGGACCGAAATGGCCGCCGCCAACGCCGGAAACAGACTGCGCTCCAGGGCCAGCAGGCCGCCGATCCGAATGGCGGTGGGAATCACGTCATTAGTCGACTGCCCGTAGTTGACGTGGTCGTTGGGGCTGATCCGACTGTAGTTGCCTTTTTCGTCCCCCAGGATTTCCAGGGCGCGGTTGGCCAGTACCTCGTTAACGTTCATGTGGTGGGAGGTGCCGGCCCCGGCCTGGTATACATCCACCACAAACTGATCCCGCAGCTGGCCCATGAGAATTTCATCGGCGGCCTGAACAATAGCCTGGCTGAGCTCCTCTGGAATGCAGCCCAGTTCCCCATTGGCCATGGCCGTTGCCTTTTTAATCAGCACACAGGCATCGACGTAGGTCGGCAGCGGCTTGAGGCCGCTGATGGGAAAGTTCTCGGTGGCTCGCAGGGTCTGAATGCCGTAGTAGGCTGAGGCCGGGAGCGATCGCTCCCCCATGGAGTCTTTTTCTATCCGTTGGGCAAGCGGTTCTGCGGGTTTTTCTAACATAGGACGCGGAGAGGGCGAAGAGAATTGCCGGCGAAGGGAGCACACACCACCGGGGCCAGGGCAGAGGCCACCAGGTAAATGGCTACCGGCTCAGGGGGAATGGCAATTTAGGACTAGTAGGCTACATCCCTATTACCCACACTAGGGGATAATGATTAACTATTCAGGAGCACTGGGAAGCACGCGCGAATCAATGCCCAAGAGCATCCACAGGGTAGTTAACCTGTTGCAGCTACCACAAAGGTCATTATGCTTTCCGGAATGGACGTTTTGCGATCGCAGCTGGAATTTCCTACCTGGCATGGTCAGGCGACGGCCCTCAGTCAGGCGGGCCTGCATCGAGCCGCGATCGATAAGTACAAACGCGCCTTGTCGGCTGACCCAAGTCGCACTGACTGCTGGGTAGCCATGGGGTTCGCCCACTGTACCCTGCAAGACTATGGGGCCGCCCTAGAGAGCTTTAACCGGGCGGTGGCCATCGATCCCAAACGGGTCGAAGCCTGGCAGGGCCGGGGCATTGCCCAGGCTAGCCTCGAACAGATGGAGGCGGCCCTGGACAGCTTTAATCGGGCCGTCACCCTAGCTCCGGAGGAGCCCAGCACCTGGCAGAACCGGGGCAGCTGCCAGCTACGTCTCCATCGTGATCGCAACGCCCTGGTCAGCTTTGACCACGTCATCGACCTAGAGCCTGGCAACTACCGGGCCTGGCACAGCCGAGCGGTTGTGCTGGCTCGCCTGCGGCGATACCCGGCGGCCCTCGACAGTCTCGATACAGCCTTAGCCCTCAATCGCAGCTGTCACTACGCCTGGACCTACCGGGGGCTGGTGCTGAACAAACTCCAGCGCTACGAAGAGGCCCTCGCCTGCTTTAACCAGTCCCTACGCCATCAGCAGGCCAACGGTCAGGCCTGGTACGGACGCGCCACTACCTTCGCCCTCCAGGGGGACGCCGATCGCACCGCCGAAAATTTACGGGCCGCCATTTCTATCGACGTTGTCGCCTATCGGGAGCGCGCCCGGCGCGATCGCAACTTTTATCAGGTGCGATCTGCCCCCGCCGTAGAAGCCCTGCTCTACCCCGACTCGGCGGACGATAGCCCTTACAATGGCCAGGAAACCTCGACCGGTGATTCAGCCGGACTCCCATGGGCCGCACCCCCATCCTCACCTACGACCGCGGCACCCTAATTTTGCATCCGCCGCCCCGGGGCAAAGGTTGGATTGACTTTGCCACCTGGGACGATCGCATCGAAAAATTTCGAGTACCGGCCCACTGCTATCGCCCCCTGCTGGAAGTGCTGCGGCGCGAATCCGCCGCCATCGACGATCGGGCGGCAGGGTTTGAGTTTCTCCCCCTGGAAGCTGTCCAACCC
>PYEQ01000354.1 GCA_003017785.1 filamentous cyanobacterium CCP5
GGGCACCGGCCTCCAACCCTAACAGCAGAGTCAGTCCCATCGGCCAGTACTGGGTAACTCCCCAGATCATCTGATCATAGAGGGCTCTCCAGGTGAGGGCGGTACGACCGCTGCCGTTGAGTACATCAATAATCACGATGCCGAAAAGCGACACCCAAATAAAGAAATAAATCACCCGCACCGTCGTACCAATGACTGGCCCGTGGGAAAACCAGGAGCGGTGACGCATGCTCCCCCGGTAGGGCAGCCAGATCCATCGCAGCAGTCCCCAGCGCTTATACTGCACCGAGTGAATATCAAGGTCCGGCCCAAACATCAGGCCGCCAAACAGGTAGGCCAAACAGGCGATCGCCGTTAGCCAGCCATCCAGGGTTGTCCACAGGGCAATCCAAAAGACCAGGGGCAGAGTCCAGAGGGTAATGCGATCGTGGGTGCGTCCTGAGGGCATGGGGTAGGCCAACCTGAGCGGAGATGCCCGACGGAAACCGCCTGGCTAGGTTGAGTGTACTAAAACAAGACCCCAGGGGCTAGTGGCCTACGACATCTGATAGTTGGGATCGACCCAGCAGCGCGGCAGGGCCTCGCCGGAGGGGAAGGCCAAATTGGACTTTTCGTAGGGAGCCACAGACTGCTCCTCTTCGCCAGCCTGCTTGCGGGCTTTAATCGAAGTTTGCAGAGGGTCAATCAGTTCGCTCATCTCCAGCACCTTCACCAGAGTGCCGGTTTCTTTTTCTTGCATAAACATGGTTCAAAATCCTGAGAGCTTAGATAGGGCTTAGACACAAATGAAGGGCGGGTTCAGCCAGATTCCTACGCCTTGGCCGCATCGCGGTGGCTGACCCGAGCTGGAGGAATAGTGGTTTCTAGGGCGCTGAAGGGCTCCAGAATCCGATAGGTGTGGGGAGTGCCTGCCGGTACTACCCAAGAATCGCCGGGTTCTAACGTCAGGGACTGGCTGTCCAAGTGGAGTTCAGCTTTGCCCTTGAGCACATAGCCAAGCACCTCATAGTCCCGCTGGCTGGTGGGTTTGGGATTGTCCGAAGGGGTTTCGTCCTGCCACAATCGCATGGCCATGTTAGCTCCAGAGGCCAGGTAGGCTTGGCCCATTTCCCCTTCTGAAGCATTAGAGATGTTGACTTTTTTAATGGAGGCTTCAGTCATTGCGATCGCCGGTAAAACTACTTTACGGCTACACTCCTTTAACTAAATAATCAGATTTAAAATCAGATTTAACTAAATCAGAGATTAAATGAACACCGAAAAACCCCTTCAGCATTTAACTGAAGCGCTTCCAGGCTGCCCGATATGGCCGCTGAATCGGTCAAGCTTGACCTCACCAAAGTTGCCATCGGGCTAGGCAATACTTAATGTCTGATTTGAGCTGGTGCAGCCATTTACAGGGTAATTGCCCCCCTGTTTATACTCGTCTGCCACAGGAGAGATTTGTCGGCTGGGGAGAATAAACCCTGCTGGACAAAAAAGGTTTTTGCTGCGCTGAAGTCGGCAAGTCTTTGTCGGCAAGTCTTTAAAGAATCGGGCTTGATATAGCCATCTTGGGGGTGGTCAGGACATTTGTAAGAGGCTGAGAACGTTCAAACGTTTGAACGTTAAGTTTGAGAATTGTCCTAACCAACCCGTTGGCTGCTATAGAACCAAGCTGTATTGGCAGGCCATCAATGGCTGAGGGCATCGGCAATCGTACGGGTGATTTTCTCCTGTACGGATTTTTCCAGTTCTGGCCAGATGGGCAGGCTGAGAACTTCCGCCGCCAGCTGCTGATTGACGGCATAGGTCGAATATTGCCCCTGATAGACGGGCAGCTGATCCTGGGGAACGGGGTAATACACCATCGACCCAATGCCCTGTTTTGCCAGGTAGTCCTGGACGAAATCCCGCTTGCCATTGAGGATTCTCAGGGTGTACTGGTGAAACACATGTCCTGCCGTCACGTCAGGAACAATCACGTCGTCGCGATCGGCCAGTAGCTGGTTATAGGTTTCAGCGATGTATCGACGTTGCTGGTTCCACCGATCAACATAGGGCAGCTTGACGTTGAGAATGGCCGCCTGGATGGCATCGAGTCGGGAGTTATAGCCCAGCATTTCGTTGCGGTATTTTTGCTGGGAACCGTGGACCCGCAGCTTGTGGGCCAGTTCAGCGATCGCACCGTCGTTAGTCGTAATCAAACCGCCATCGCCGTAGGCCCCTAAGTTCTTGGTAGGAAAAAACGAGAAGGCCCCCACATCGCCCATGCTGCCGACTCGCTTACCCAGTAGCTGCTGACGGGTAGTCTCCTGGCAGGTCCCATCGCAGCCGGCGCAGTCCCCCTTATACACAGCCCCAAAGGCCTGGGCGCAGTCTTCGATCACTTTGAGGTTGTGCCGAGCGGCAATTTCTATGATTTGGGCCATCGCCGCCGGATTGCCGTAGAGATGAACCGGCATAATCGCTTTGGTGCGGGGGGTGATCGCCGCCTCAATTAATCCCGGATCGATATTGAAGCTACCGGCCTGAATATCCACAAACACAGGCTTGGCGCCAACGTTGCTGATGGATTCTGCCGTCGCAAAAAAGCTGAAAGGGGTGGTGATCACCTCGTCTTCTGGCCCAATGCCCAGGGCCCGCAGGCCAATGATCAGGGCGTCTGTGCCAGAGTTGACGCCAATGGCGTAATTTACCCCTAAGTACTTGGCCGCTGCCGATTCAAACTGCTTAACCTGTGGCCCCAGCACGAACTGCCCAGATTCTAAAACCTCGTCAATGGCCGCCTTGATTTCTGTCTTCAGGGCCTGGTATTGAGGTTTGAGATCGAGAATGGGAATGGGGGTTTGACTCACAACCGCCGTCTCACTTGTCTAGGGACCTAACTGCTAATGGGCAAGGCTGTTAAACCTTTGGCACAGCCGTCCGCATCAAACTTTATCATGTTGCTGTCAGCCCTTATCCCAGTCCACAGCTACTGATAGCCCTGGCAGCAAGGGGCATCTGAACCGATGACCCTGTTCGAGCGACGATGGCTAAAAGGGGGTTACAGAACTTAGCTGGATTTCTTCATGGGTCTGGGGATGGATCAATGAGATCTGCTTGGCATGGAGATAGAGGCGATCGGCTGGGCGCCCCCCATAGAGGCGATCGCCCAAAATTGGCGCATTCAAGCCATCGGCATGGGCACTATGGACCCGCAGCTGATGGCTGCGGCCAGTTTGGGGAAGGAATTCGACTCGGCAGGCTCCCTGATCCGCAGTTTCCGCAGGCTCAGCACTTGAGATTACCCGATAGACCGTAAGGCTGGGTTTACCCCGGCTGTAGTCCACGGACTGGCGGGGGCGATCGCTGGGATTGCCCCAGAGGGGTAGATCGATCTCGCCGGCCATGGCAGATAGGGGGTTAGATAGCACAGCCTCATAGACTTTCTGCACCTGCCGGAGCTGAAATTGTCGCTGTAGATTTTTACAGGTAGCCAAATCTTTTGCCAGAAGCAATACGCCCGAGGCCCCCTGGTCCAAACGGTGCACTGCCCGCAGGGAGTCAAGGCTGAGCTGCTGTTGCAATCGCCGCAGTACGCTGTCCTGGTTCCCCAGCGATCGCCCCGGTACTGACAGCAGTCCGGCGGGTTTATCCACGGCCACCAGCCACGGATCCTGGTAGATTATCGTGAGCCGATTTCTAGTGGCGGCTAGCCCCCGTCCTTCCGCTTCCTGCCCTAGTCCCGACAGGAAGAATCCCATAATCGGCTGGCATCGTTCTGCACAAGCCCCGTAAAATTCTCCCGATCGCCGCTGATCCATGGCTGGTCCCCACCAAAACTCGGCTAGGCCCAGGGGCTTCAGCCCGTGGGTGGCAGCGTATTGGAGCAGCTTCGGCGCGGCGCAGTCGCCAGTCCCGGTTGGTAGAGCGCCCAGATCCGCCAAAGTGGTGGTCTTGCCCCTGAAGTTGATCAATGGGTAGGCCTGATGGAGTTGGGCCTGAATCTGGCGAGAAATCTTCCGTCGCTGCCCCCTCAGCTGGGCTACCTCAGCGGTAATCTGGTCGATTACCTGGCCCAGGGGCTGCAGGATGCCATCCGCCTCTGCTTTTAGCCGCTTGCGCTCGATCCCATCCCGCCGGCTCTCGCTATCCAAATCCGCCAGCCCCCGCTCCAAATCAGGACCTCTGAGGCGATCGCGTAGTTCCTGACGCAGCTGATGGCGTTCTTGACGGCGGCGATCGTGGTCGGCCTTTAACCGCTGCCGCCGCTGGTCGAACTGACGGCTCAGCTCATGAAATGGAGATTGCTCAAGCCGCTGCTGCAGGGCCAAAATCTGCCCCTGCAGCTGATCTAGCTGGGCCATGGCCTGGGCGTGGGTCTTGATCAGGTCTGCTCGGCTAGACAGGGGCGGCACCCAGGTCTCTGGTGCAGCTACTGCCAGTTCCCCAGAGAATCCTTTCAGCACCGCCAGGCTGCCACTAGCGGTCTCCACCACCAGCACTCCATACATTTTGCCTTCCTGAGCGTGATAGGAATCAGCCTTAAGCTGAACCATCAGCTGCCTAGCCACGGCCTTGGCCAGAGCCGTGCGGGGTAGCCGTAACCATTGACCCGTCTGGGGACAGCGGCCCTCGTAGTAATAGTCAGGCTCACCGCCATGGGCCGGATTACCAGGGAGCCATTCTCCAACGAATTCTGAGAGGGCATGGAGCACTGAATGGACTATCCCCTATCGGCTGCCCACCGGTATGCCGGACAGGCAACCGGGAAATTTTTACAGCTAGGCAACCCCAGCTTCATTAACTGTACAGCTCCATGGTCCGGGTCACCGACAGCCTGGACTGAACCCCCAGCTGCCAGGAGGAAACGTGGCCGTGGTTGAGGTGGTCGGCAGCAGCACAGCCAATCATGGCGGCATTGTCAGTACAGAGGCGAAGGGGGGGAAACATCACGGTCAGGCTATGGTTCGCTGCCGCCTGGTGCAGATGCTGGCGCAGACCGCTATTGGCTGCTACACCTCCCCCCACGGCGAGGGTAGTGAACTGATGGTCCCGGGCACAGGCGATCGCCCGCTTGGTCAACCCCCGCGCCACGGTAGCCTGGAAGCTGGCCGCCAGATCTTCCACCGGCAGCGGATCGACCCCATCGGCCCTGAGCTTTTCCACCAGCCGCAGCACCGCCGTCTTAAGGCCGCTAAAGCTGGCGTCGTAGGGATGAACACCCCCCCCGGGTAGGGAAATATTGCCCTCGGGCAGGGAAACCCCCTGGGGATTCCCTGCCTTGGCTAGTCGGTCAACCACCGGCCCGCCAGGATAGCCCAACCCCAGCAGCCTGGCTACTTTGTCGAAAGCTTCCCCCGCCGCATCGTCGCGGGTTTGGCCCAGGGTTTCATAG
>PYEQ01000355.1 GCA_003017785.1 filamentous cyanobacterium CCP5
GGGTGGGTTAAACCAAGGCAAAATTAAGAATTCAAAATTCAAAAACGTGCTGCTTGGACGGACGGAGTCGTCCACTCAACTTTGCATTGACAATTTTGCGTTTTGAATTGATCGAAACCCACCCCCAGCCCCTCCCAAGGAGGGGAAATCCGTTGCCCCCATGACTGATTTAGTTTGAGGTTTGCTTGACCCGAACCGACGTTAAAAACCATCACTTTCAAAATTTAAGGAGACCGACATCATGGCAATTCCCGGTTGGCAACGGACAGAATCGCCCTTTCATCGAGGAGAGCGGGCGATTCAAGAACGTCTAGGTGCTTTAGAACAGATGGATGATTTTGGCCGACGGATTATTCGCGAGTTTTTGCCCGAGCAGCATCGTCAGTTCTACGCGCAGCTTTCTTATTTTCTGGTGGGCACGGTGGATGGTGCCGGGAATCCCTGGGCCTCTATTCTCGTGGGGAAACCGGGCTTTATCACCACGCCCAACGATCGCACTCTGCACATCGCCGCTCAGCCCCTATCCGGCGATCCGCTCGCTGAGACGCTGCAAGTCGGCAGGGATATTGGCTTTCTCGGTATTGAACTGCATACTCGCCGCCGCAATCGCGTGAATGGCGTGGTGAGCGCGATCACCCCCGACGGCTTTGAGGTGCAAGTCAGTCAAACCTTTGGCAACTGTCCCAAGTATATCCAGGCGCGCCAGTTCGATCTCGCGGCCTTTGACCCGACTGCCACCAAGCCCATCCATACCTTGACCAGCTTCGGGGAGGTTGAGCGAGAAGCGATCGCGGCTGCCGACACCTTCTTTATCGCCACTGCCTATCTGGATGACGCGGCCGGGGCGGCCAGAGGCGTCGATGTCTCCCACCGAGGCGGCAACCCCGGCTTTGTGCACATCGACAGCGATACCCTCACCGTGCCCGACTTTAGCGGCAATGGTCACTTCAACACCTTTGGCAACATCGAGGTTAACCCACGAGCGGGCCTACTGTTCATTGATTTTGAGCAGGGCAATTTGCTCTATCTCACGGGCCGAGCCGAGGTCATTTGGGATGGTGAGCCAGAAATTGCCGCCTATGCAGGCGCGGAACGGCTGTTCCAATTTCATCTCACCCAGGGCATCCGGGTCGAGGGTAGCCTGCCCCTAACCTGGTCCACCCCCGATTACTCCCGGTTTCTAGCCGAGACAGGTTCCTGGTAAGCTGCCACTGTTTCACACAGAGAGCCTGGAGGATGACCGTTGACCCCGTACCGCAGCCGATTTTCAGGACTGCCAGATGGGGGCGAAAGTCGTCACGGGTCACCGCGAGTTGCTGCTGATATGCGGCTTCGTCAGCAATGGGTTGCAGAGGGATGAGGATCAAATCACATCCCAATTTTTAGGGCAAATATCTTGCCTGCTTTGGAGGGGGCGAGACGGCTACCCCACCTTATTAACTTCGCATTCCTTAGAGTATGTCTCGGCGCTTTTGCCCCCAACTTGGGTGGCTGGGGCCACGGTTAAATCCTGGGTTATGTCGTCTTGGTTTGGGCGGTGATGGTCTGGTAGAACTGAGCGATGTCCTGGCGCGATCTCAGGTGATAAACCTGTTTTGTCGCCTTCGCTTGCTCTACATAGTCCCGGTATTTAGGCGTCAGTTTGGTATGGCATAGCCAGACCGTGTAGTAGGAATTCAGCGTCCCTTTCAATAACGGACTGTTCTCCGGCCAGCCAGCGGGCGGCACCCAGGCGCTTCGGAGGAATCGCTTGGTGACCCACCAGTAGTGTCGCCACACGGGCATATCGAGATACACCAGGGTATCGGCCACGACCAGTCGTTCCCAAACGGTATCCAGCGAGCCGAAGCCATCCACAACCCACTGGTCTTGGTGCAGCAGCGCATCGTGGGCCGCTTTGAACTCGGCGTGGGGCACTTCTGCACCACCGGGTTGATATTTCAGGGCATCGAGCGGCACCCAGGGGAGTCCGGTTATATCTGCCAGGCGTTGGCTGAGGGTAGACTTGCCCCCGCCTGCATTGCCAAATACAGCCACTTTTTTCATGGGTTGTTCCTCACCGGAAAAGATCAATCGGGTTTGAATCGGAGCCTTCACCATCGTTAGAGATCATGGCTGTGGCAGCTTGCTGCGGCTGATCCCGCTCAAAGTGAATCCGTTGAGCGGGAAAGTAGAGGGTTTGATAAGCTTCAACGGTGGCGGCTGGGGAAAGTCCTTCTTGAGATCGCGAGATCGCCCGCTTCAGAGCCGTTTCAAAGCTGCACTCAATCCACAATGACAGGTCATAAATGGGCTGAAACTGCCGCTTCAGTAAAAAAATTCCTTCCAGCAAAATGATGTCGATGTCCTGATATTGATAGACGTGTTTGCGGTAGTCGGTGGCGGTTTCTTCGGTGTAATCGGCTTCGAGCTCAAGGGAACCGCGATCGCGCAGGGGCAAAACTAATTGGTCGAACAACTCATTGAACCGAATGGCATGGTCATAGAAATGCTGGGCAGGCTCAGTGGCGCTAAACCGCTGGTGGGGTAGATTGAGCCAGCCATCAATATTAATGACAGCGGTTTTTAGCTGCTGCTGTCTCAGCAACTCGGCTATTTTGTCAGTGATATAGCCCTTGCCTGAACCATCAATGCCGGAGATGGCGACCAGTAACGCTCTTGGCGCGGTTAACTGTTGCCGCTGCTGCCTGATTTGAGCGATCGCAGGGGTCAGGTCAAGACTGTCGAGGCTGTTGTGTTTTTCCATGGGTTGAATGTTGTCGCCACGGCTTGCTAGGGCATCGGACACTTGGCTGAATGCAGGGGGGGAGGGCACGGCATTGCGGCAGGTGCGGGCTGGCGGTTCCCATTAATGCTTTGCCCCAGCAAAACGCTGGTAAAAATAATGGCGATGCCGACGAGTTGCATCGGTGTGAAGGCTTGATGAAGCCACAGAAAGCCGAGCAGTGTGGCCATCACTGGGCTCAGTAACCCCAGATAGGACACCGCTGAGGCAGAGAGCTTGCCAATACCTCGAAACCATAGCAGGTAGGCAAATCCGGTCCCAACTGTTCCAAGGTAGATCAGGGCTTGCAGGTTGGTGGGGGTCAAGGTGGCGAAAGGGCCTTCGACGATGAGGGCGATGGGGAGTAATAGAGCCCCGCCCACGGTGAGTTGCCACGCGGTGAAGACCAGTAACGGCACAGGTCGCGACCAGTGTTTCACCAGTACTGTGCCCAGGCCCATCGTGGCCGCTCCCGCCAGGGCCGCGAAAATGCCGACCGGATCGAGGCGGGCGCTGGGTCCGAGTACTAACAGGGCGATGCCAACAAAGCCCGCGATCGCAATAGGAAACGCCCCTCTAGCGGGCTTTTCTTGCAAAATCAGCCAGGAGAACAGGACAACTAACAACGGCTGAATTGCCCCGGCGGTCGCGGCGACGCCACCGGGTAGGCGATAGGCCGCCACAAATAGCAACGCCTGAAACACCCCAATATTCAGCCCTCCCAGGATGAGGATGCGCCACCACCAGATGCCCTGCGGCAGCTTGCGGAAGGTGAGGGTGAGTAACAAGCCAATGGGGAGCGATCGCAACGCCGCCACCAGCAAAGGATGTCCGGGGGGCAAAAATTCTGTCGCCACGATGTAGGTCGTGCCCCAGGTCAGAGGCGCGATCGCGGTGAGGGCAATATCGCCCAGATACGCAGTCGAAGGTTTCATATTTCAGTCCTGAAGAAGTGAGAATGTCGCGAGGGAGACGAGGGTAATGCCCGTCTAAGCGGGTTGAACGGTAGGGCGATCGCTCCAACGTTGACCGCTGATGGTAGGTTGAGGCGGCTGAGACGATCGCAGGGCATAGCCGACGCCCCGAATGGTTTGAATCAGCGGCGGTTGACCCGGCGATTCCAGCTTGAGCCGCAGGTAACGGATGTAGACCTCCACCACATTGGTCGTGACGTTAACCGTGTCGGCCCAAACCTGATCGAGAATCTGGCGTCGGCTCAACACCTGGTGGGGATGGGCCATCAAAAAAGCCAGCAGGTCAAATTCTTTCGCCGTCAACTCGATCAAGCGCTGACAGCGGTAAACTTCGCGGGTGTCGAGATTCAGCGTCAGGTCAGCCAACGACAGTATAGGGTCCGGCCTTTCCCAGCGACTCCGGCGCAACCGCGATCGCACTCGCGCCAGTAGCTCTGCCGTGGCAAAGGGCTTCACCAGCACGTCATGCGCCCCAGCCTCCAACCCCTTGACGCGATCGCAAATTTCCGTCGCCTCATTCAGCAAAATGATGGGCAACTGCGGATCTGTAACCTGAAGCTGCTGGCACACCTGCCGTCCGGTTAGGTCGGGCAACTGCGAGGCGACCAGCACAACGTGAGAGCGTAGATGGCGCGCCAGGGGCAAACCCGCCAATCCTTGAGCGACGTGGATGACCTGATAGCGACTCGCCTCTAGGTCGGACACCAGTGCTGCCGCGAGTGGAGCGTCTGGTTCGATCAATAAAATGTTCGGTGTCATTGGGACACACCTCAAATAGGGAGAACTGCCAGACGGTGGCGGTGACGCGCCGCCGCCTGGCCAGGGGATTAAGCCGCGATCGCCTCGGCGCGATTAGTCCCATGGATGAGATCGTCAAGCACCGAAACGGCGGTCGGCTGCCAGCCCAACAGGTGGTGGGCGCGATCGCTCGTTACCTGCTGATCGAGCGCCAGCGCCTCGGCCAGTGCCCCCCACTGTTCACGAGCAGCGGCCAAACTGAGGGACTGCACCTGTCCATCCCCGCCTAAAGATTGGGCGATCGCGCCAGCAACCTGACCCATCGTGACGGCGGCATCATTGGCTCCAATCAGCACCGTTCCAGCGGGGGCCAATTCCATTGCTTGCACATACAGCCGCGCCAGATCATCCACCTGCACAAAGGCTCCGTGGTTGTCGCCACTCCCGATCAGCGGGACGGCTCCGGTGGTCTGGCCCACCTGCCGCAACATCGCGAGCAACCCGCCCCCGTGACCATATACCAAGCCGGGGCGAATCACGAGCGATCGCACCCCAGCTTGCGCCGCCGCCAAGACCTGTTCCTCTACTGCGGGTCGCCACGCCACGATCGGGGTTGGGTCGAGGGGCCACGTTTCATCTGCCACCTGTCCGCGCGTATGGCCCATCACCCAAATGCCGCTGGTATAGACAAACGGTTTGTGGGTGCCCGCCAATACCGTCAATATTGCCTGGGTGGCCTGCCGATCCACCGTGGGCATCTCAGCATCCTGGGTCGCAGCAGTGTGAATCACCGCATCAGCCTGAGTGGCTGCCGCTTGCAGACTCGCGCCATCCGTCAAATCGCCTCGATGGGGTTGAATGCCAGCATCCTGCAAGCGTTGGGC
>PYEQ01000356.1 GCA_003017785.1 filamentous cyanobacterium CCP5
GAGAAAGGGGGCACCTTCAATGCCTTTTTCCCGAAGGGAGGCAGCGACTATGACGTGGTGCCAACCCAGGAAAAACAAGGCTTTGCCGAGTACAAGCTAAACCAAAAGGGCGAAACCCTGGCAATGCTGACCATCAATGACACCATTAGCCTGCCAGCAGCGGCGGCCAAGTACGAGAACAGTAGCGAAACCCTGGCGGGCTATCCGATTGTGGATCAGGGCAATACCGCCACTGGGCTGTTAGTTAACGATCGCTACCAGGTCAAGGTGCTGTCGCGATCGCCCGATTTCACCCGCGACGATCGCCTCAACTGGCTACAACAGTTCGACCTCGACGGGCTGGCCCAGCTGGAACCGGCCCAGTCTTCTTTGCTAAAACCCGCCGCTAAAGGGGCCGCCTAACCATGAGCCAGAAAATTCACGAGCTGGTAGACCACCTACCCAAGCGGGGCCTGACCGTCATGGCCCTCAACTCCCTCGACAAGTTTGCCCCCGGCAAGTGGGAAAATCTGGTGGGCTTTGACCACACCATTAAGACCGTGACCGGGGAAACCGATCCGGCCATGGTGCAGGCGATCGGCGAACGGGCCATTACCCTGTTCAACGACAAGTCTGAGGGCTACCAGCGAGCCCTGTGGCTCTACCAGACCGTTGATTCGGCCTCAGGAGCCTTAGGTACAGCGGCTCTCGCTAACAGCATTGGTCGGGATACCTTTCTGGGGTTCTTAGAAAAAATCACCCCCAAGCCCGAAAAGGCCCAGACCATCGACCTCAGCGTCAAGCTGGTGACGGAGGTAGTGGCGTTCTGCCAGATCAACGGCATCCCCGGCGATAGCCTCGGGGACTTTCTCAAAGCCCTGGGCGACTACAGCGGTGAATCCGCAACTCGGATGGCAGCCCTGGTCTGTTTCGACGGTGTTGTTCCCCTAGGGGCTCATTTTACAGACAAAGTTTTGGCCTCAATGAAAGGCACCAACCCTTCTGAGCTAGAGAAGAATCGCACCTTCAAGGGCGTCAGCGAGATGATTCCAGGCCGCGACACCATGGGCAAGCTGGGCTTCATGACCGAAAGCGTGGAATCTACTAAGGGCTGGATGGACAAACTGGTTTCCACCAAAAACATCACCCAGAGTGGCGTGGTGGATAGCCTCACCCGGTTTGTCGAGGTGTCTAAAGACAAGCTTGACTACCTGGGAGCCTTTCTGGATATGTCGGTGAAATATTACGAGCATACCGGCATCCAAACCCTGGCCCGACGGCTAATCGAGCGGGCCGTGGCCGAAATTTAGGCCGGTTCGCCCCTGTGCTGGGGGGCCTTTCCGAGATTTTTCGGAGGGGCTGTGAGTTTGTGAGTTTTCCTGGGAACGTTGAAACTGCTAGAGGTTAAGGCCTTGAGCAGCCCGGATGAAACTTGCCACCCGAGGAACTTTGGGAGGACTTCATGCCTCTTCGCCGTAGGTTTACGGAATCTGAGGCCCGGAGTTTGTAAGGTGGTTACAGAGCCAGCAGGCTCCCTATAAAGAGCGACTTATGTATAAAGCGCCCCGGCAGCCTAGCTGTCGGGGTTATTTAATGGCGGGCATCCGTCAGCGGTTCCAGTGGCTGTGATACTGGGTCAATCGCTGCTGAAACTGATGCCAATAATCCTCCATCTCTGGCTCACTGAGTTCAAATCGCTGGGCGGGCTGGTCGTCGAGGGCGATCGCCACTAGTCCCCGATTCACCACCAGTCCTAGCTCGGCATAAACCTGCTGGGCAGCCACCCGATAGGCGGCAATCTGCAAAAAGTAATCTTCAATCCAGTCCCGCTGCTTGGGCTTGCGGGCGGTTTTCCAGTCACAGAGACACACCTGATCGTCGTAGATTATCAGGGCATCGGGAAAGCCAACGAAGCCGTCAGCATGCCAGACGCTGCCTTCTACCAGCAACACCGCCTCTACCTGGTCTAGGACAGGGAGAATGGAATCCCAGTAGCCGCTAATGTCCGCCGGAATGTCTACCGCTTCGCCGTTGAGATGGGCGGCGATTTGCTTGTGCAGACGGGTGCCAGCGGAAGAGGCTTTGTTGGTAATCTGCCTAGCGGCCTCAACCCCCACGGACTGCTGCCAGCGCCAGAGGGCCTGCCGTGCCTCTGCGGGCTTGGTGGCGGAGAGAATCTTGGTGACGCCGGGATAGCAGCAGTCTTCCCCCTCAATTTCGTAGAGGTAGGTGCGGTTTCGGCGCACCCGTTTGACCTGATAGCGGGGTAGGGTTAGGTTCAAGACCATTGGCTCTCCAAAAGCGGGGCGGGTTGCCTTGTCAGTAAGCTAGAAGAACGTGAGTTAGCCTGCCATCCTGTTCGCCTCTGCTGAGCATCCGTTTCTGACGGTTGATGAGTATTTGACTTTAGAGCAAACCAGCCTGGAGCGTCACGAGTATGTGGCGGGGCAAGCTTATGCCATGGCTGGGGGCAGTGAGGAGCATGACCTCATCGCCGGAAATATTTACATGCGATTGCGATCGCACTTGCGAGGCACAGAATACCGCGTGTTTTCGGGCAATATGAAAATTCGCATCGCGGAGCCGGATATTTTTTACTACCCCGATGTCTCGGTGACCTGTGATCCTGGCGATCGCGAAAAGTATTTCAAAGAACGTCCTACCCTGCTGGTAGAAGTGCTCTTCCCTGGCACAGCTCGCATTGATCGCAATGAGAAGCTGATGAACTACCGTCAGCTAGACTCGCTGCAGGAATATCTTCTGGTATCGCAGACGGAGCCTGCTGTAGAAATGTATCGCCGGGATGCTGCTGGCCTATGGCAGGGTGAATTGTTTAAAGCCGAAGGGCCGCTATTTTTGAAATCGGTGGAGCTAACGCTTTCTCTGTCGGAGATTTACGAAGACTTGGCCTTTAGCGAATAAAGGCACCAAATGACCCAGGTTTAGCAGCCACAGCGGTGCCAATGCCTCTACTGACGTTCTGTAAATGAGCATTCGACGGTGATTTTCAAATTTGACTCGGCGGTGCCTTTGGTGACATAGGGGACTCCTGCCTCGCCGCCGACTTTGATGCCAAACTCGAGGGTGACTTTGTCCACATTAGCCCCGGCCATAGAGCGAAAAGCGTTGAGGGTGTAGCGGGTGTAGGCCCGGATAGTGCCCTGCATGGCCTGGAAGCTACGCAGCACCTGGTCGCTGGCACCCTTGCTGGTGCGGGTAGGGCCTTCGGGAGAGCCGACGGGCTGAATGGGGGCGGTGATATCCTCGGTGGCTTCGATGTAGATCACCGTGTTGTCGTCGAGAATGAGGGGGACAAGCTGGGGCATAGTTTTGAGTTTTCCGTTGAGTTTGCCCAGTACCAGGCTTACCGTAGTTTATGACTGTCAGCTAACCACCTTGGCTGCGACCCAAAAGTTTTATTCCAGAGCAACGAGATGGTCACGGTTTTTAAGCTTGGCGGAGTTCTCTATCTCATCTACACTCGCGACCACCATCCACCCCATGTACACGTCAAACCCAGCCCAGTCAAGCCGGAGTGGGAGCTGCGAATATACTTGGGCCAACGCAAGGACGGCAGCAAAGACCGCTATGGAAAATCTTTTGGAGACACCGAAATCCTTGCAGGCAAACTCAAGGCGTCTAAGATTCAAGAATACGTAGAACTGCTAGCCCAACACATCGAACAGGCTTGGGAAGTTTGGACCTCAATCTACGGAGATACCCCATGAAGACAACGCTCACCTCCCATGATGCTTATATATTTGCCGCTGAAGGCACCCCCTTAGATCTGATATCTGCCCGCTACGATGCTGAGCGTGAAGAAATTGTCGTCAGCTTTAGGGACGGTAAGGTTGCCCGAGTCTTAACCTCGGAGTTTGAAGAACTAGCCGGAGCCACCACTGCTGACTACAAATGGCTCGATGGCACCCGTGCAGGAGTTACCTGCCTCACCGAAACCATTGATTTTGCTGTAGCCGCTGCTTGGTGGCGCGAACAGGCTGAGTAGCTCTGAATTGCTCGAATAGTAATGAGTCGCAACGCTTTAATCGTTGGCATCAATCAATACCGCCACCTGAGCCCACTGAAAGCTCCTGCGGTGGATGCTGAGGCGATCGCCCAGCGGCTAGAGCGGGACAGTGACTTTCGGGTGATGCGAATACCGGAAGTGGCACCGGAGGGAAAACCTAGCGTTGGCCAGCAAACCGTTGTTTCCCTGGCCCAGCTGGAAGATGCTCTGATTCAGCTGTTTAAGCCAGAGGGCAACCAGTACCCGGATACGGCTCTGCTGTACTTCTCCGGCCACGGGCTGTGGAAGGAAAAGGGCATCGCCGAAGGCTACCTGGCCACCAGTGACACGAATCCGAGCGCCCGCTTCTACGGCCTCTCCCTTACCTGGCTGAGGCGACTGCTGGAAGAAAGCCCCGTGCGGCAGCAGATTATCTGGCTGGACTGCTACCACAGTGGAGCATTACTGGACTTTGCCGAAGCTGACCCCGGCGATCGCGGGCGGGGGCGCGATCGCTGCTTCATTGCTGCCTCCCGCAACTTCGAGCTGGCCTATGAGGACCTGGGCAGCGACCACAGCGTGCGCACCCGCGCCCTGCTGGAGGGGCTGGAGCCGGGGCGGCTGGGCGATCGCTGGGCGACAAACCTGTCCCTGACCGATTTCATCACCGAAACCCTGAAGCGAGAACTCCAGACCCCCATCTGCAACAACTCGGGGGAACCGATCAACCTCACCCGCCGCTGGCAGGCCGCCGCTGAAACTACCACCCCCGTCGCAACCACCGGCATCTGTCCCTACAAGGGGCTATCCTACTTCGACTGGAATAGCGACGACCCCAACTACTTCTATGGCCGTCAGGCCCTCACTGACGAACTGCTCGACCACGTCCGCACCGACAATTTCCTGGCCATTACCGGAGCCTCCGGCAGCGGCAAGTCTTCCGTGCTGCGGGCCGGACTGCTGCACCAGCTCCAGCAGGGGCGCCGGATCGGCGGTAGCGATCGCTGGGATATTCGACTGTTTCTCCCTGGGGACAACCCCTGCCAGAACCTCGCCGCCGCCTTTATCGACGGGGGAATTTCCCACATTGAGCGGGCGGAACAGCAGGGCAAAGCCGAAGCGCTGATCAAAGAAGGTGCCGACGGTCTGCGCCGCCTGGTGCAAACCACCGCCTCCCCAAGGGTGGTGCTGGTGGTGGATCAGTTTGAGGAGGTGTTTACCCTCTGCCAGGACGCTGCCGAACGCGCCCATTTCTTCGCCACCCTGCTGGGGGCATTGGACAGCTGCGGCGACAAGCTCTGCCTGATTCTGGCGATGCGAGCCGACTTTGTGGGGCGCTGCTTCGAGCAAGACTATAGCGGGTTGGCCCAGCAG
>PYEQ01000357.1 GCA_003017785.1 filamentous cyanobacterium CCP5
ATTGTTGTCAGATTCGGCCCTGGTATCTTTCTGTCACCTGGTGCCTTTGTTTAGCTATGTGATGCTATTGGGGGATGTTTGGATCAGCCTGCCCTGGTTCTGGGGAAATACGTTTTTGCTTCCCTGGCGGATTGTGCTGCCCCTGCTCTTGCTACTGCTTCAGGACCAGCCCATCTGGGTTAGGCAAAATGCCCGGGAAGCCCTAAACTTTCAAATTTCTATGCTGATCTACTGGCTAGTCACCTTTGCTCTGATGCGGCTGCTGGTTGGGTTTTTACTGGTGATTCCCCTAGCCGTGGCAGAAACCCTGATGATTATCATTGCGGCGGTGAAAGCCGGAGAGGGCAAGCCCTTTCACTATCCCCTTACCATTCGTTTTGTGCAGTGATAGGGGTACTATCGACAGCAATTCTATTGACTCAAAAAACGGAGGGGCTGTGCAGTCAAACTCAACCAACCGAGGCCGTCTGCTCACCGAGCAGGCTAATCCCTTAAGCCAGCATTTAGATCGGCTGTCGCCCCTGGAGCTAGTGGATTTGTTCAACCAAGAAGATCAGCGCCCCCTAGCGGCAATCGCCGCCGCCCGCGAAGATCTGGCTGCCGCTATCACCGCAGTCGCCACCTGTCTGCGCCAGGGGGGCCGCTTGTTTTACGTGGGGGCTGGCACCAGTGGTCGCCTGGGAGTCTTGGACGCGGCAGAATGCCCGCCCACCTTTTGCACTTCGCCGGAGCTGGTGCAGGGGATCATCGCTGGGGGAGCCGGGGCCCTGGTGCGCAGCTCGGAAGGTCTAGAGGATGTGTTTGCCGACGGGGAAGCGGCGATCGCCAGCCGCCACATCAACGCCACCGATGCGGTGCTAGGCATCACCGCTGGAGGCACTACCCCCTATGTGCACGGGGCGATCGCCGAAGCCCACCGCCGGGGAGCCACCACCCTGTTCATCGCCTGCGTTCCCGCCGCTCAGGTGAATATTGACGTGGCCATCGACATTCGCCTGCCCGTTGGCCCAGAACTTCTGGCCGGTTCTACCCGCCTCAAGGCCGGTACCGTCACCAAAATGGCTCTCAATATTCTCTCCACCGGAGTCATGGTGCAGCTGGGCAAGGTCTACGGCAACCGCATGGTGGATATGTCGGTGAGCAACAGCAAGCTGGAAGATCGCGCCCTGCGCATCATCTGCGACCTAACGGAGCTGGATCGCGAGCAGGCAGCGACATTGCTAGAGCACAGCGATCACCAGGTGAAACTCGCCTTGATGATCCACTGGAGCCAGTTGGAGCCTGCGGCAGCCAAACAGGTGTTAAGCGAACAGGGCGGACACTTGGAACGAGCGCTGGCGGCGGTGAGAGGGAACTGACTTCCCGATCAGGAAGCGCCGTTCGGGATAATCTTAAAAGCCAGCAGAGAACCCCAGGGATTTTACTGCCAGCCAGCAGGGGGCTCTACGGGGGCTGCTTGATCTTCTGCTTTTTCGCTGCGCACACCGGGCTTGCTGATTATTCGCACAGTGCTGGCCTGAGGCCCATTGATCCCTTCTGACAAAAAGAACTGTACCCCCGTACCGACGGTCAGGCGATCGTAGTCGTTCTGCAAGACACTATTGCGATGGAAATACACTTCCCGGCCATCGACGGTTTTGAGAAAGCCATAGTTATTCTGGGGCATCAGCTTGATAACAATGCCTGCCACTGACTGTTCCGGGTGGGATTTAACCTGATCTTGCTGGCGGTCAACCAGCTCTACGAGCTGCCTGCGAGTAGCCTCAAAGGCGTCTCGAATCACCGTTTCTAGGGGAACGTATTGCACCGACTCGGCTGGATTTTTGGTGGTAGTAATTTCATGGCCGGGGGGAACGGTCACATCCACTCGCACCAGGTAAGGGGAGCCGTGGTCGGGGTTTTCATGGGCTTTTCCCACGGCCACGTGGCAGCCAATGATGTGATCACAGACTTCTTCGAGCTTATCCACCTTGCTGCGAATCAAGGTTTCGAGGGCGTCGGTTTTCTCGACGTCCCGATACATAATGTCGAGGGGGACTTGCATAGGGTTTCCTACCAATCAATTCTTAACTCACTTAAAAATCAATCGTAGAAACTTTGACCACGGATGACCTCGCTCGGTCGATGGAATCTAGCTCCCAGACTTTAGGCTGTCGATTTTGCGAATGAACAGATCAGCAAAGATCATAATCACCCGTCGCTTGCGGGTTCTGATATTAGCGGTCACAGACATGCCAGATTGGAGCTCTAAGCCTGAACTCGCCTCGTCAGAAAGGGACTGGGCATCTAGCTCTACCTCGGCTGGGAACCGATAGAAAGGCTGGTTTTCCTGCTGGTTTGGGGGCAGGGCATCAGAACCGATTTGGGATAAGGTGCCAGTGATGTCGCCAAACTCGCTATAAGGAAAGGAGTCGATACGAACATCAACGGGCATTCCTTCTTCTACAAAACCAATGTCCCGGTTGGTGATAAACACGCGGGCCACCAGATTGTCCCCTGGCACAATTTCGAGAATTGGCTCGGTGGAGTTGGCCACGTAGCCAGCTTTGTTGGCCTGGAGATTAAACACGGTACCGCTGACCGGTGCTTTCAATTCCTGGTATTGGAGAGTCTGCTGGAGCTGGGCGATCTGACTTTCGATCTCCTGTAGGCGATTCTCATTCTCCAGCACGGTGTCGGTAAGCTGACTGTCGATCGCCGCGATTTGCGTATCGTTCTGACCAATGCGCTGCTGAACATCATCCTGAGAGCCAATCAGCGTGTTGCGAAACTCCTCTTCTGACTGAACAATATCTAGCTCTAGGCGCTGCTCCTCTTCCAGGAGGCGGTTAACTTCGGTCTGGCGATTGTTGACTTCCTGCTCCTGCTGCAAGAACTGAATCTCAGAAATCGCGCCTTTTTCCGCTAGGGGACTGATGCGGTTGAGAATGTCCTGGTTTACCCGTAGGGCGTTGCGGGCGTTGGCCAGCTGTTCTCGTACCTGGGTGAGCTGGCGGTTAAGCTGCTCGACCTCCAGTCCGGCGATGGTGAGGCGGGAGTTGAGTTCGGCCTGGGAGGTGCGTAGCCGTTGTTGCAACGCGGGGGGCAGGCTGGCTCCGGTGCTGTCTCCCTGAAGCTGAGCCCGGTAGAGAGCATTTTCGGCCGCCAGGGCATTGCGGTTGCTGGTGAGCTGGGCGATGTCAGGGGGAATGTCAGCGGGCGGGGTAGTACTGAAGCTATTGGCCAGCTGGGCCCGCAGGTACTGATTTTCCGTGCTCAGGTTGTTCTGGATCTGTTCGAGCGATCGCAGCTGAGCCCGGGTGGCCTGGGGATCGAGACTGACCAGGACATCCCCCGCCTCAACAAATTCTCCTTCATTGACGTGGACGGTTTCAATCACGCCGCCCACGGGGGCCTGCACCGGCTGCACGACTCCCTGGGGTTCCAGCTTACCTTGGGCGGGAATCGCCTCTTCCATTTTGGCTAAGCAGGCCCAGGCCACAGTAGAGACCGTGACTCCCACGATTCCCCAGACCACGGCCCGAGACCATCGGGGAGACTGGCGCAATACCACGGGCTGATCGAACATTTGCCGCCCCCGGGAGGGCTGGCTGGTAATCATCTCACCACCATTGGCCTCAGCCTTGGGGTTGGCTCCATTGGTACGAACCATAGCTAGGTGTTCCTAAATGTCTCAAACGGCACTGGCTTGTTGCTGGAATAGGGCGAAATAGCGGCCCTGGAGGGCCATTAGTTCGGCGTGGGTGCCCTGTTCAACGGCAGACCCCTGATCCATCACTAGGATGGTGTCGGCCTGGGCAATGGTGTTGAGGCGGTGGGTGATGAAGAATACCGTCCGCCCCCCGGCCCAGGCCATCAGGTTCATCGACACCTGGTGTTCGGTATCGTAATCGAGGGCGCTGGTGGCTTCATCTAGAATCAGCAGGCGGGGATTTTGGAGAATGGTGCGGGCGATCGCGATCCGCTGCCGCTGGCCCCCGGACAGGCTGGTGCCCCGTTCGCTTACCCGGGTGTTATAGCCCATGGGCAAATCCATAATGAATTCATGGGCACAGGCAATCTGAGCTGCCTCAATAATCGCCTCAGTGCTGGCATCGGGATTGGTCAGGGCAATGTTTTCTTGAATCGTCCCCTCAAACAGGAGGCTGTCCTGGGGCACGATGCCCACCTGTCGCCGCAGGGAATACAGCTCGACCTTGTTGATATCGTAGTTATCAATCAAGATTCGGCCTGAATTAGGCTCGTAGAGCCGGGGCAGCAGCTTCATCAGGGTGGATTTGCCAGAACCACTCTGGCCAACGATGCCCACAAACTGTCCGGCGGGAAACTCCAAGTTGATGTTGGAGAGCTGGAGCGGGCCCGAAGGAGCGAACCGAAACGCAATGTTTTCGTAAGTGACTCGGCCTGTGATTTCCGGCATCGGAATCTGGTTGGCGTCGTCCTCATCAGCCTCCTGGGGATAGTCGATGATGTCGCTAAGGCGCTCCAGGGAAAGGGCGGTTTCCTGGAAGTTTTGCCACAGCTGAGCCAGCCTCAAAATCGGCGCGGTCACGTAGCCAGAAATAATCCGGAAAGCAATTAGCTGGCCCAGGGTGAGTTCTCCCTGGAGCACCAGATAGGCCCCCAGCCACAGTACGATCAGCCCGGAAATTTTATTTAAGAAGTTGCTAGCAGCTCCAGCGGTGGTAGAAGTCAATACAGTGTTAAATCCGGCACTGACGTACTGGGCGTAGCGCTCCTGCCATTTCCAGCGGGTCTTTAACTCAATGTTCTGGGCCTTAACGGTTTGAATGCCCGATAGAGATTCCACCAGTAGGGACTGGGTGGCGGCGTTACGTTCAGCTTTAGTGCGCAGTTGCCGCCGCACCACCGGAGCCACCAGGGCCGTCAAAGCCACAAATAGGGGGATCGTGAGGAGCGCCCCTAAAGTCAGCTTCCAGCTGTAGATGAACATGACCACGATGTAGACCACGGAAAAAATCGCGTCTAGCACCACGGTCAGGGCCGTACCGGTCAAAAACTGACGAATATTTTCCAGCTCGTTGATGCGGCTGGACACCTCACCCACCGGCCGCTTGTCGAAATAGCGCAGGGGCAGCCGCAGCAGGTGATCAATAATTTCCGACCCCAGGGCCATGTCGATGCGGTTGGTGGTATCGACGAACAGATAGGTGCGTAGGGCAGTGAGCACCGCTTCGAAAATAGCCACAATCACCAAAAAGACGCCCAGCACCTGGAGGGTGTCAATGCTGTTTTGGACGATTACCCGGTCAATGATGATCTGCACCATCAGCGGGTTAGCCAAGCCAAACAGCTGCACGAAGAAAGACGCGATCAGTACTTCCGTAAGCAC
>PYEQ01000358.1 GCA_003017785.1 filamentous cyanobacterium CCP5
TGGTGGCCCTGGTGGGCTGGCGCTGGCTGCTGGTGCGCTGGACTCGAACGGCGATGGCACCGATGGCAGCGGCGGTGGAAGCCCTGGAGAGCGACCTCGAAGCCCTCGAATCAACGGCAGCAACGGGCAGCCGACCAGCAGCCCAGGCCCAGGCCGCCTTAGAAAAAATCCTGGAGGAGGCCCAGGGCGATCCGCCCGTGTGGGAAGACTGGAACCCCTTGATGCAGCGGGCGCAGGCGGTGATCGTGGCGGTGGCGAAAGCCTACCATCCTGAGATTAAGTATCCCCTGCTCAACATCTATATTCCCCAGGTGTACGAGCTGCTGCGGGGCACCGTGGACGACATGGATCGATGGATGGCTTCGATTTCGCCCGTGCTGGGCAAGGTGACCGTGGGGCAGGCGGTGCAGGCCTACGAAACCTACCAGAAATGGGAACCCTCCGCCCGCAAGCTGATCCAGGCCTGGAACTGGGCCCAGTGGGTGATCAACCCCGCCGTCGCTGCCGCCCGCACCCTCAGCAGCGGCCACAGCGCCCAGGCCAACCAGCAGCTCATTGCCAACCTCAACCAGCTGCTGCGGGAGAAAATTCTACGGCAGCTGTTTCAGCAGGCGGTGGTGCTGTACGGGGGCGAACTGCGGGGTGACCTGATTCCCCAGCTAGAAGCCTCCAGGGTAGAAGGACGCACTCAGACCCTCCAGCAAATTCTGGAGCAGGCCCGTCCGGTGGAGCCGGTAGCCCAAAGGCCGCTGAATATTCTGCTGATCGGGCGCACCGGGGCGGGCAAAAGCAGCCTGGTGAATACCCTATTCGACACGGACAAAGCTGAAGTGGATCTGCTGCCCAGCACCGAAACTATTCAAAGCTATCGCTGGCAGGCGGATTCTGGAGAAGCCCTGACCCTGATTGACTCCCCCGGCTATGAGCAGTCGAAGCAGGCAGACTTTCGCCAGCAGGTGCTGGACTACGCCCGCCAGGCGGATCTGCTGCTGCTAGCCACCCCTGCCCTTGACCCGGCCCTGCAGATGGACGCGGCCCTGCTGGAAGACATGCGCCGGGAGGTGCGGGATCTGGGGGTGGTGGCCGCCGTTACTCAGGTGGATCGGCTGCGCCCGATTCGTGAGTGGAGTCCGCCCTACGACTGGCAGCAGGGCGATCGCCCCAAGGAGAAATCCATCCGGGACGCCACCCTGTATCGGCAGGAACAGCTGGGCCGGTTTTGCGAACGGGTGCTACCCGTGGTTACCGCCAATGCTCAAATGGATCGCCGCGCCTGGAATGCCGATGCGCTTTCTCAAGCTCTGATCGAGCTGATCGAACCCACCCAGGAGCTAAAGCTGGCCCGGTTCTTGAGCGATCGCCGCGCCAAAATCAACGCCGCCGCCCGGATTATTGATCGCTACAGCTATCAGCTCACCACCACCCAGGGGGTCACCGCCATGCTCAAAAGCCCGGTGCTCCAGTTTATTTCCACCCTCACCACCGGTTCCCCTGCCCTGGCTCAGGTTCTGATTCAAAAAATCCCGGTGGAACAGCTCCCGCTGGTAGTTGGCAAGCTGCAAATGGCCTACGACCTGTTTCAACTGCTGGCCTCCGATCCGGAAAACGAGATCTCCTTTGATCTACAAAAGCTGTGGCCGGTATTCTTAGCCAACAACCACATCGCCCCCGATCGCAACGCCTGGGCCTTGGGCCACGCCCTGGTGGAATACTGGAGCCAGGGCCTCAACCTGGATCAGCTCCAGCAGCGATTTGATCAGTATTGCGATCGCGAGTCCGAACCAGGTCGAAAATAATTCCCATTCAGCTATGGCTGTGGCCAGATTTTAGGAGCGTACCCGGGGCTGACCCTTGACCCAGGCGGCTAAAGAGCCGATACTACCGACCCTAAAATCGCCCCCGTCACCGGGTTCACCACCAGAATCCGGTTGCCCAACATCATCAGAGCCGCCTGCCTGGGCTGTCTGATCAGGGCTGCAACGACCTGAGGCAGGCGCAGTCTTCTAGCCAGGTTGAAGGGCAGCCGACGACGGGAGTTTACCTGCTGCTGTACCCCCGGTAGGGTATCGAGCTGGGCCAACACTTCAGTAGGCAGGTTTGCACCAGCGGTATTTTGTACGGCATCTGCGTTCTGGATGATGGTTGCGATCGCCGCTACCTGTTCCTGGGAAAGACTGGCTATAACTTCCGGAGGAACTGCCTTTACCTCGGCCATCGAAGCCGTATCGATCAGACTGTCTGCAGACAGTTCGCCAGCGTTGGGTGCCATCTCTGTTAGTTCCTCCGCTGTTCCAGGCACGGCCTCTGTCAGGGGCACGATCGCAGCGGGTGGGATCGCAGTGGGCATATCAGCTGTCGGCGACTGCTCCGTTAGACTGCCTGCGTCGACTGGAATCTGGACCAAACCGTCGGAACCCAACAGTTCTTCCTGGCTGGGGGCGGCCCAAGCAATCCCCGATAGGCTGCCCACCGTTGCCACGCTCAAACCGATACTAATCGCCTGTCGCCAAACAATCATGGATGCTCTCCGCTGTCAGGAATCCTTTCCTGTAATGTGCTGCATGGGCCGGGCCAGTGAAGATAGTTCCAATGGCCCAGATGCCAATGACTCAGGTGACCAAACCTTGAGACTCTAGTCGGTGGGCAATCGGCCAATGCCTGGGGTCGATTGCTTTAGGTAAGCCTATTCAACCAGAGCTAGAACTGACCTGATGACCACAGGGTTCAGTTTTCCAACTGGCTGCTGGGGTCAGGCCACCCGATTAACCATAGGGGCGGCGATTCGCTCCCCACTGAATTGCTCCAGGTCGCCTCTGAGTTGCCGCCCAATCCGGGAGACAGAGCCGAGATCGTCCCTTCCAAAGCCAGGTTAGAGCTTAACCGGAAAAATTCTGGCCAGGGCTGATAGGGCAGGGCGATGGGTGATATAACAGGAAAGCATAGCCTGTCAGGCTGGCTGGGAGAGGTGGCAGAGTGGTCGATTGCGTCCGACTTGAAATCGGATGTCCCAAAAGGACCGTGGGTTCGAATCCCACCCTCTCCGTTTAAGGGAAACTAATTTCCAACGGCCATGGTGTTCCCGAAGTAGTTGAGCTGCCGGCCATTGAGCGCAAGGCCAACTTTCAAGTACTCCAGGGACTGCGCCAACCAGGGCACCTCTTCCCGCCGCTGGTGCTGGTGAACGTGAAACAGAATGGCAAAGCGTTCTTCAAGGGCATAGCGGACGTTCGGCACTAGCATCGTAATCCGCAGTAGAATCTCTGTTGCGATCGCCGCCCCGCAGTTTCGCAGCAGGCGTTGGAATCGACCAGTATTAAACAGTTTCACGCTCTCAACCACCAGCCCTTTGAGCAGGTGAATGCAGATGGTTCTCACGGACAGCAGGTTGAAATCTTGGATTTGGTACTGATTGCGGCCGCGGTCAATCTCCCGGCGAATGTCGGCCTGAAACGGGCCGTGGCGGGTAGGGCTGAATTTTCCGCAAACCCGAGCCGCAGGTTCAAGGACAAATCGAAAAATCTCCTCACAAAAGGCATCAAGGCTGCCCGTCTGGGTTTCCTTGAGAAACGTTGAGGCGGTTTCCCAGATGCTGTTGGCCTGATCGGGCTGCCAGAGGTCAAAGCATCTGCGAAACTCTGCCTCAGAACCAAATTCCTGCACCCTGATCTCCGTCGGCCTGTGGCCGGCTTTGGCCAAACCGTGGGCCTGGTGGTGGCAGCGCCGCGCCTGCTGGCCTAGGGCTTGACGCAATTCCTGGCGGTGACTGGCAGGAATATCCGCCGTCGTTGAGAGGGGCTCATGGAGATAGAAGTGATCCCGAAACCGGCTGCGGATAGTATCGCCATCTGAGGCCCCCTGGGGATTGAGCGAATGTTCAGGTTTGTGTAACCACAGCTGCCACTTCAGCGCCTGGTACTGGGGCGTGGTGGTGAACTGGTTTAGGGTTCGTCGCAGTCGCCGCACGTGGATGGCGTTGGCATCTGCATAGGGCACCTCCCGCTCGATTCGACTGATCAGTTCGCGCAGGGCCCCCTGGCGCTCAGGACAGGCCAACCAGGGATTGCGAACGGTGTAAAAGCAGCGGTTAATTGCAAATCTGCCGGTGCGAGGCCAGTTTTCCTGCATGACAATCCGCTCTATCGCCTGGGCTGCCTCCGGCTGTCCGGGGGCATTGCCATGGACTAAGAGCAAATAAAACAGCCTCAAAGCTGCCTCGGGAGGCCGCTTGGCTAGCTCTCTAACGTAGTGAAACAGCCGCCGTTCCGCTGGCGACTGGATATAGACCTGGCTATATTCATGGGCCCCGTCATCGGTAAGAAACATCTGCCCCCTCTGAACCTATGTTTGTGCTAAGGCTGTTGTGCTAAGGCACAAGCGACAACAGGCTGGCATGGAAATACGTCAACCACTAATCGCGTAAACACACCAAGCCGCGAAACGCTGTCCTCTAGCGTTAGCACCCTGTCTAATAGCCTCGCCTGACCACGTCCATCGGGCGGTTTGCTGGCTTCTAGGCGAGCAACCGTATATGTCCGGAATTTTTTCAAAAAACGTGATTTATTTATATCACGAAGGATTTGATTGGGAAAACACAGGTGCAACATCCCATTACAAACCGCCTCGCCCTGGGTGCCTTTGACTAATCAGTCGAATCAGTCGGGACGATCGCTCCTAGCCTTTGCAACAGCTGACCGTGCCAGACAGGAATTCCCTTGCCGCCGGAGAGGTCGCAGCCATCTCCGTTGCATCGGTCAGCCGTAGTCTGCCAGAGACACCGGCTATCGGCGATCTGCCAGAGCTGAACCCTATTATCGGTACCTACCAGCAGGCGATCGCCCTGGCTGGTCAGCTGCAGGGTCTTGGGGATCTGGCCGTGAAGATTGGGGTTCACGGTCTGGGTGGTCAAGACCTCCCCGGCAGAGCTGGAGCGGCACACGGTAATCAGACCGTTGGTGATGTTGTAGCCGGCAGCGGTGAGGCCATCGTCGCTGCCCGCCGCGATCGCCCAGGCGGTGTCCCTGGCCAGAATCCGCTGGCGATCATGGCTTCGCCACATCATCCGATTCGACCGGCTTAAATGCTCGATCGCCCAGAGGGTATTCCCATTCCAGCCGAGCCCGATAAAGCTGCCATCGTAGGCCATCGGCAGGGGTGCGCTCACGGGCTTCGGATCGGCTCCCTCGATCTGACAGCAGCAGACCCGATCGCCGGAGCCATAGCTGGCCAGCTGACTGCCGTCGCCGTTGAAAACCAGGCGATTGACACCCCGGCTGTGTACATTGGCTGTGAAACAGCGTTCCTCTTCCTGCAGATCCCAAACCACCACCTGGCCATTCTCCAGACCCGCAGCC
>PYEQ01000359.1 GCA_003017785.1 filamentous cyanobacterium CCP5
TCTCTGAATTGCGTCGGAGCATTTCTGAATTGCATCGATGAGGGTGGAGGAATGCGTCGGAGCATCTCTGAATTGCGTCGGAGCATCTTTGAATTGCGTCGATGAGGGTCAAGGAATGCGTCGGAGCATTTCTGAGTTGCGTCAGAGCATTTCTGAATTGCATCGATGAGGGTCAAGGAATGCGTCGGAGCATTTCTGAATTGCACCCGTAGGTTGGCATCAAGCGCCGCGCGACCCAGCAGCCCATAGGGCGGATAAATGGATACCAAGTTGAGAACCGGTAGGGTAGGCAAAGCGCAGCGTGCCCACCGCTTATAAACAGATGGGCTGTGTTATGGGGGTGATTCTGGATTGGGACGGGCGATCGCTGCAATATGGCCCATCATTGATAAGCCGATGGGCACGGGACTGCGCCCTTTGCCCCATCCTACGTTTGATGGGGTGGGGGGATTTGGGGCGATCGCTCGAACAATATGAGGAGGACAAACAACCTCTCGAACCGAAGCCTACTAGGCTGTTTGTCCCAGTTTGGATTTTCGGATGCCGAGGCATCGCTGGAGCCGGTCTGGACTCTTCTTCGGCACGCTCGATGAATTCCCATCCACCGACTCTGGCGCTGAAGAGTGCAGGGGAAACACAGACTACCCGCAGGCCGATGTTATTGTTTCGGTTGTTGCGGGTGTTCCGGTTACGGATCGCTGAGCGGCAGTTATCTGGATTGTCATACCAGGAACCGCCCCGCACCAGCTAGGCTGACCTGCCCTATAGTTGAGCATAATTTTTCTCTTTTGAAGGTCGATCAATCTTGGGATAATTTAATAAATCCGAGATGAATTAATCCCCTTAGATTGGCGTCAAGCGCAGCGCGACCCAACAACCCGTACAACGGATAAATTGATACAAAATATCTGTTGATAGATTGTTGGGTCGCGCCTGTAGCCAAATCTGCGGTGGAGAAGCCAAGGGTTGGCTTGACCCAACCTACGGGATTGTGAATATCAGATTGGCGAAAATATCTTGTCTTAAACGCCAGGTATCAGCGTGCTTGAGATGAGCGGCCCAGCTTTGAATCGATTGAGTCAGGGTTGCGAATGAAAGCTGACCGGCAGCGTATTGGTTTTGATAGCGTTTTAGCCGATAGCGGGCGCGATGGAGATTGGCAGATTTTACCCGAATGTGGTCTGAGAAGATGCGAAAACCGACAAAGGTAGGGGCGATACGAGTTTCAAAAAGCTGGCTTTTGATCGGGTGAATTTTGACCCTGAGAGTTGTTAAATAGGCTTCAATTTCAGATCGAGCAGCGGCTAGAAAAGCGCGATCGTCTGAAAATAGAGCAAAGTCGTCAACGTAGCGCAGATACTTTTCAGCTCTGAGGTTTTCTTTGACAAAGTGATCGAAACCGTTGAGGTATGTGTTGGCGAAGAACTGGCTGGTTAGATTACCGATGGGCAGTCCTCGGCGTCTCTGGATGGGAGTTAGCAAGTCATCGCCTGGAAAATAGTCAATCACAGGCTCCTGGTCGTTGCTGGCATCAATAATAGTGTCAATCAGCCAGAGAGTATCGGGGCATTTGATTTTGCGACGCAGGATGGTTTTAAGAATGGCGTGATCAATGCTGGGAAAATATTTTTTCAGATCGCACTGGAGCACATAACGGCTAGAGCGAGTGAATTCGGTGAAGCGCTGGAGGGCGCGGTGGCTGCCATAGCCAACTCGATTAGCGTAAGAATCTTGAATAAAGGTGCGCTCAAAGATGGGCATGATCACGTTGCAGAGGGCGTGATGCACAACTCTGTCTCGGTAAGGAGCTGCTGAAATCAGGCGCGGTTTGGGCTGCTTGACCTGAAAGGTTTTGTAGTTGCCGGGGCGGTAGGTTTTGGTGAGTAGCTGCTGCTGGAGCTGGATGAGCTGATCTTCGAGGCGGTAGTTGAACCGCAGGACGTTGTCGCGAAACCGTTTGCCTTTTTGAGCCTGCCGAGCTGCCCTCAAGAGATTGTCAAAAGCAACGATGTCCTGCCAGAGATAGCCGTAGCGTTTCATGGGGTTGCTCGCTTGCGCTGGTGACGAATCCAGCCGCCGAGTTCGGTGCCGATTTCGTTGATTAGCTTGCCAACATATTCGTAGCGCTTGGTTTCCATTAGCTCAAAGTCGAGCAGCAGCCGGGTCTGGTGGCGCAGCAGATCGAGTTGGGTGTTGAGGCTTTCGAGAATGGCCAGTTTGTCGCGGCTGTAGCGAGCTAAGATTAAGCCTTCAAGCAGGTCATAGAGACCATTAATCACCCGCTCACCGAGGGTAAATCGGTGGTTGCGGGGGAGGCGATTCAAAATGGGGACGTACCACTTCACCAGGTCGTAGGTCTTTTGAATCACGGGCAGATCGGCGACGGGCTTGACCATATGCTCTCCATATAGGGCCAGAAGGCCATATTCAGGCAATTCAAACGCCATATGTAGAAAGTAGCCCCAACGATTAAATCGCCAACACCGCGAAAAAATTTTTAACGCGCTGCGCGCGTAGGGAAAAACCAAGAAGCGCAAAGGGCAAGAGAAACAGAGAGCAAAGGGTCAAGAAGCCCAGGGGGAAACACAGACTACCCGCAGGCCGATGACATCGTTTCGGTCGTCGCGGGAGTTCCGGTAACGGATCGCTGAGCGGCAGATATCTGGATAGCCATACCAGGAACCGCCCCGCACCAGCCGATAGTTTTCGTTGCCATCCGTTACCCAAGCACTCCCGTCGGTGGGCGCTCCCTCATAGCTGGGGTGCCAGTGGTCTAGGCACCAGTCGTAAACATTGCCGTGCATGTCGGCTAGACCAAAGCCATTGACGCCAAAACTGCCGACATCTGTGGTGTGCTCTCGGTAGATACCCTTTTCTCCAGGACCGTAGGTATAGCTGCCGTCGTAGTTGGCAATCTCCGTCGATAGGGTTTCCCCGGCATAAAACGGGCTGGTGGTGCCAGCGCGGCAGGCATATTCCCACTCGGCTTCTGAGGGTAAGCGGTAGGTTTTGCCCGTATGACGAGAGAGGCGATCGCAAAATTCCACCGCATCATCCCAGGTCACCTGCTCAACCGGGCGATCGTCTCCCTTGAAGCTGGCAGGATTAGGATCTAGCTCTCGATTGACCCTTGGCAATGCCGCCACCGCCCGCCACTGGGCCTGAGTTACTGATGAATGCCCCATCCAGAATTCCGGCACTATCACCCGATGCTGCATTTCCACGTCTTTCCCTTCCGTATCGGGATAAGCCGGAAAATAGACATTTCGTTCCACTTCCTCCGGCGGTGAACCCATTAAAAACTCTCCCGCCGGAATCCGCACCAAATCCAGGGTCAAGTCTTCAGCCAGGGGCTCTCGCCACACCCGAATCGCTTTGACCTGGGCTTGCTCCAGGCTGACCACCAGCATGGGTACTGGCTCTCCACTGGGAGCACCGATCAAGCTCAACGCCCGATGCGCCCCCTGACGCAGTGCCAGGGCTTGCCGGTCGTCTTCCAGAATGTGCAGCAGCTGATCCCGTCCGGCCTGCATAGTGCCGAGGGCTTCTGCCACGGCGCGCCGTACTGCCAGCTCATCCGCGTCAGCTTTCAAGAGCTTGATCAACCGGGACGCGATGGGAGCATGGCCACTCTTGCCAATCTTGCCGAGAGCCTGGGCAGCAGCGATGCGGGCTTCGGTATTTTGGTTGGGGTTTTCCACCATCCCCAGCAGGTTTGGCACCGCCATTGCCGCCGCTGCACCGCGTTCTCCTAAGTCATTAGCCGATCGCAGTCGGTATTCTAGCTCTGGCGCAGACAAATCCGAAATCAGCAGGCGAATCCGACGCTTTTCTTCGATACGGCGGAGTTCTTCTGGGTCGAGTCCGGCTTTGCGGGCCAATACCTCGGGCACCTGATCGGGAATCTGAGCTTCTTTCTGCTTCAGCAGGCAGCAGTCCCGCACCGCCAGTAAAAACCCCTGAATCGCCTCAGGCGGGTCGTTGGTGCGCTCCAGCACCGGGTCGATGGAGTTGAGAAACTGCTGCCAGTGCTGCTCCGGGTCGCTGCGGCAGTAGTCCACCAGGCAGAGGGCGGCTAAATATTCCGCTAGGGGGTCAAGCACGATGCGAATTTTGTCGCCGGGGGGCAGGGTTTGCAACAGCCGCAGGCGAGTATCTAGATAGGTTAAGCGGGCTTCGGCATCGTCTGCGCCATTGGTTTGCAGCGCTGCCAGCATGTCGGTCTGAGCTGCCGCCATCGGTCGATAGGTGTGCTTCAGGCATTCCCAGGCCACCTGCTGAGCGTCTTGCCACACCTGAAGGTAGCTGCGCTGGCTTTCCGGCTCGATGGTGCGGTTGAGCTGGTTGAGATAGCTGAGCATCAGTTCCGGTACCGAGGCGGGCAGGGTTTCGCCGGAGCCCTGCTGCTGCTCAATCATCTGGTCTACATAGAGCCGCGCCAGCAAAATGGTGATGTTGCGCTGGCCCACCATTCGCGACAGCCGCCGACAGGCATCGAAGTAGTCTTCGTCTTCAAACAGATCGCGCTTCTGGCGCTGCTCTAGATAAGCATCCATAAACCTCGACAGGCGGCTGCCCTCAATCCGCAGCGGTTCGAGTAGTGTTTTCGGTACGCCGCCGAGGGACTCATTCAGCCGGGAGGTGACCACCAGGGCCTTGGCCGGGAAGTCGGCTAGGTCTGGGGTAATTTGCTTGCGAGTGTTGTCGCTCAGCTCCGAGAAGTGATCGACAATCACCAAGAGGCGCTGACGATGCAGCAGCTTATCGAGCAGTTCCGGGGGAATGGGATCGCGCTGGTGGGTGAGGGCATTCAGCTGGCCGCGAATGGCTTCTACCAAAGTCTTTTGCGGGTCTAGCTCGGTTTCGATCAGCACCGGCAGCATCCGGTGAGGGCTGAGCTGCTTTTCGAGTCCCCATTGGGCGATCTGGCAGGCCAGGCTGGTTTTGCCGGCTCCCCCTTCTGCGGTGATCAGCAGCACGGCAGGCCGTTTGGCGAAGACGGGAGTCAGTACCTGGGCGCTAAGCGTTTCGACCAGCCGTTTGTTTATGCGGGCTGGCAGGGCAATGTGGATGGCGCGCTCTTGCACCGTTGGTAGATTAGCGAACTCAGCGGCAGCGGTTTGCCAGTGCTGCGTGACCCAGGCATCGAGGACTCGGTTGGGATATTTCAGCGATCGCACCAGCCCCAGCGGTAGCTTCCAGGTAGTCCAGGGCACTTCAATGTCTTTGGCAGGCAGCTTCAGCAGCCATAGGGGCCGCAGCCACAGCACCCCCAGATAGCCCCCCAGCAGCAATCCCGCCAAAATGACTGTTAGCTGGTGCTCTTGCCAGAGCTGCTCGGTACGCTCT
>PYEQ01000360.1 GCA_003017785.1 filamentous cyanobacterium CCP5
AGGCGATGACGGGGAAGTTTCATCTGTTTTATCTGAATGCGCCGTCGGAGTCTTACGCCACCGGGGCCCATCACCAGGCGGCTACCGTCGGCTACGGGGTGACCAAAGACTTCCTGGAAATCGAGTGGGGAGCCCATGACGTGCTACGGGCGGATCCTCAGGGCTGGGATAACACCTCCATCTGGACGGGGGATGTCCTGCGGATAGGAAAAGGGTTCTGGATGTTTTACACCTCCCGCGATCACCATCGGGATGATGGGTTTACCCAGGCGATCGGCGTAGCCAGAGCCGATCAGATTGATGCGCGGCACTGGCAGCGGATCAGCCGGCTCCCGTTAGAAGTAAATTCCCCTGACTACGAACCCCGGGGCATCCAGGGAGATCTCAGCGTCCATGCCTGGCGGGATCCGTTCTTGTTTCGCTGGGGTGGAGACACCTACATGCTGCTGTCGGCGAAGGCGGCAGGACGGCCTCTAGGTCGCAACGGAGCCGTAGCCTGGTTGAAAGCCTGCGATCCTCAGCTCAATCAGTGGCAGCCTTTGCCGCCCCTGGTGGTGCCGGGTCACTATTCCGAAATGGAGGTGCCCCAAGTCTATCGCCGTCCGGACGGTCGCCTAGCGCTGCTGTTCTCAACCACGGCAGCCCTAGATTTTACTCCCGAAAGTCCCCACCAAGGAGGAATCTACGCTATGGCAGCAGAAGGCTTTGAGGGGTTTGCCCATCAGGTGCCCCGGAATATTTTGCCAGCCAGCAGCGGGCTCTATGCCTGCCGAGCCATTCCGGAGCTGGCGGGGGAGCTGATTGGGTTTGATTTGGCGACGGGGGGAATTCGTCGCAGCGGCATTCAGACCCACCTGCAAAGCCTGGATAAGGATTTCTCGGACATCTTCCTGGAGGTGCCCGAATGACGAAAAATTCCCGCTAAGGTAGGAAAGTCTTTGTAAGCATGCGATCGCCCCATGAAAGCCATCAAAGCCTTGCTGCTGAGCCTCTGCCTGCTGGGGGTCACGGTTGTGGCATGGGACATTTTACCCTGCTACGCCAGGGCCGATGCCGCTCCGACTGGCGTGGCGGCCAACTCACCTGCCGAGGCGGTGTTTGCGGGGGGCTGTTTTTGGTGCATGGAGCCCCCCTTCGACCACCTAGATGGGGTGATTGGGACAACGTCGGGCTACAGCGGCGGGGACGTAGCGGATCCGAATTACTACCAGGTTTCATCGGGTACCACCGGCCATCTGGAGGCGGTCAAAGTCACCTATGACCCCCAGCAGGTGTCCTATGGCGAACTGCTGGAGGTGTTCTGGCACAACATTGACCCGGTGGATAGCAACGGTCAGTTCTGCGACAAGGGCAGCCAGTACAGGTCCGCCATATTCGTTGCCAATCAGGCCCAGCGGGAGGCCGCTGAGCGATCGCGCACCGCCCTAGCTAACCAGCCCCGATTTGGCGAGGTAGTCACCCAAATCCTGGAGGCCCAGCCCTTTTATCCGGCGGAAGAGTACCATCAGGACTACTATCTCAAGCATCCGGTGCGCTACAAAGTTTACCGCTTCGGCTGTGGCCGAGATCAGCGTCTGGGGGAGCTGTGGGGCACTCAGGGCGACTAGTGCCGACTGGAGTTGGGATCGCCGCTGAAGGGCTGAACCCCAGTCGCAGGGTAATCGTCATGGTCGGGGGAAAATAGCCGCAGAATGGCCTCGACGAGGTCGCCAAAAAAGCCTTTTTGCTGTTTTAGATCAGGAATTGCCGCCTGCACATGCTCTTGGGAAATGTCGTAACCTCGCTCCTGAGCGATACCAATCACCTCACTGGGGTTGTCAGCACCTTTGACTTTGCCTTTGAGGGCTTCGTCTTGGGCAGCCTGGTTGAGAAATTCAAGGGCGTTTTGTTTAGACATGGCGGTAGTCGAATTCACTACACCTTTAGTCTCGCCCTATATTTGTAGCGATGGCCACAAAATGCTACAAATCTTCCGGTTTGTGGCAGGAGGGGGGAGGGGGAGCGGATATATACAGCAGCTCACGCCTTATCTCCCTAGCTCCCCTTCCCCTCCTGCTCAACATCAACAGCAGCGACATGGATCAACGCATCTCCCTGATTCACAAGGGGATTCTGGCTGTGGCCGATGACGATGCCGCGGAGAGGGCTGCGGAGAGGGGCTGGTTTATCCCCGAAGGTGTCAGCAATAAAGCCAATGCGCTGGCGCTGGATGACTTTTTGCCCCAGTTCCACTTCACGGTGCCAGATGCCACTGCGGGAGGCCCGTACCCACTTGGTCCGATGGGATTCGGCCTGGCTAACTGGAACAGATGATTCCTGAGTTTGGATCATCCCTAGGGTGGCCATCACCCGTAAAATGCCTGCTACGCCTGTTTGAATGGCTGTTTCGTCGAAACGGAGTGCTTCTCCCCCTTCGTAGAGCAAGGTTGGGATATGCCGCTTGGCTGCCGCCTGTCGCAGCGAACCGTCTCGCACCGCCGAATGAATCATGATCGGGGCCCCAAAGGCCCGGGCAACCGCGTAAGTCTCAGGATCTTGGAGGTTGGCACGAATCTGGGGCAGGTTGATGCGATGGATGGCAGCGGTATGTAAATCGATGCCATGGGTGCACTGGCTGACTACTTCTTTCATAAATAGAGATGCCAGGCGGGCTGCCAGGGATCCCCGGGCAGAACCCGGAAACGAACGGTTTAGATCGCGGCGATCGGGCAGATAGCGAGACTGTTCTAACAGACCAAACACGTTCACAACCGGTACGGCGATAATCAGTCCCCGCAGATGGGTAGATCGCAGCGGCTTAATCACCCGACGGATAATTTCCACACCGTTTAGTTCGTCTCCATGGATTGCAGCACTCAGCCATAGCCGCGGCCCTGGTCGTCTGCCGTGGATGACGGTGACGGGTAGCGACAGCATGTTGCCAGTGGTGAGGCGGGCAACCGGCACATCCAAGCGTAGCCGTTTACCAGGGAGAATCGTTTGACCGGCAATGGTTAAAGCTTCGGCGGCCGAGGCCGCCGAAGCCGGAGTTGGATTGACCGAGGAGGCAGGAGGTAAGGAGCTATCAGCTGCCTGGGAAAAAGGAGAAGCCGAATCGTTCAAGGCTCAGATACGCTAGCTTGCCGCAACTATAGCGAATTCTGGAATTGGAATAGGTAGACAGGGAGATGGGAGATGGGGCACTGAGGGGATGGAGGCGGCAAAACCAAACGGGGTCTGACTACCTTTTCCATCGACACCCCTGCCCTGAAAAGCCAACTGTTTTATGACTGTTTCCCAGGAGATTGTGACCTGTTTCCCAGGAGATAGATGCCAGGATAGTGAATGGACGACAATCTAAAGCTAAGTTCGCTTTGCCCTCCATCCAACCAGCTATCCATGTCCTTGCATAATCTATCGGTGACTTTAGCCCTGGGGCTAGCTCTGTTGGGGCTAGAAAGCTGCGGCAGGGCTGCTCCGAAGCGTCTGCACTCAATGGTAGAGTTCATGAAGCCATCAACCCAGGCCCTGGCTATGACTGAACCGCTGCTATTTGAAACGGTCTCCGATTTTTCGGAAGGCGTGGCCATGGTGCGCAAGGGCGACAGCCTAGGCTACATCGATCCTAGCGGCCAGCTAGCCATTACCGTACTAGATCCGAACGTGGGCGTGGCAGCTGGCTACTCGGAAGATTTGGCGGTGGCTCAGGTAGGTAACTACTATGGCTATCTCGATCGCGACGGCGACTGGGCGATTGAGGTGCAGTTCCAGCAGGCCAAATCCTTTCATCAGGGGCGGGCCGCCGTGCAGCAGGGCAATGCCTATGGCTACATTGATCGAGCTGGGGTCTGGGTGGTAGAACCTGCCTACGATCTGGCTGACGACTTTGCGGATGGGCTGGCCGTCGTCAAGCAAGACGGGGTCTACGGCTATGTAAATCGGGCAGGAGCTGAAGTCATTCCCCCAAAATTCCGAGATGCCTGGAGCTTTGCTGAAGATCGAGCCGTGGTGCGTCTGGATAATCGCTATGGCTATCTCAACTCGACCGGAGAAGTCGCCATAGCTGCCACCTACGACGGCGCTTTTAGCTTTGCCGATGGGCTAGCGCGAGTCCGCGTAGCGGATCGGTTTGGATTTATTACCCCCAGCGGTGACTGGGCCATTCCAGCCAGCTTATCGTTTGCGGCGGATTTTGCTGAGGGCCTGGCAGCCGTGCTGATTGACGGTAAATGGGGCTACATCGACCCGACCGGCGCAGTCGTCATCACCCCCCAGTATGCCTATGCTGCCAACTTCTCCGAGGGGCTAGCGGCGGTACAGGTAGACGGTCGCTATGGCTACATCGACTCCGCGGGTGAATGGGTAATCGAGCCCACCTACCACAATGCTGGCTCCTTTTCCGAAGGGCTGGCCAGGGTGCAAATCGGCGATCGCTGGGGCTTTGTCAACAAATCAACTCAGCTGCTAGGAGTGGGGCCGTAGACCCAAGCGATCTACTGAGAATTCAGAAACTTGAGCTGCTGGTAGAGCATTTCAATGCGAGGTACGTCCACGGCAGCCGCTTTAGCCGCTCGTATTGGATTGCCAAAAATGGCTTCTAGCTCTAGCGATCGCCCGGTGTCATAGTCGATTTTCATGCTGGTGCGATAGGGCGTCATCTCCAGAGTGTGCTCAATCATCTGCTCAATCAGGTCGACTGGCAACCGTCGGGTCTGATCGGGTGACAGTCCCCTCATTTCACCCTCACAGGCCGCTATGGTTTCTGCCATCAGCTCCTCCACGAGGGCCAGCGCATCAGAATTGTCCATGATCTCGTCGGTCATGGCGTTGAGCACCACCGAGAGCCCGTTAAAGGGAATATTCCACACCAGCTTGCGCCACCGAGTTAGGCGCAGATCCGGGGTTATTTCCACCAGAATGCCTGCCTGCTCCAAATCGTCGGCCAACCGCTTGAGCACATCAGAAATCCCCGCTGGCTGATGATCTGGGGCGTACTGGCCGAGGCCGATTTTGCCGTATTCCAGATGGCGGATATGCCCGGGCCCAACCTTGTTAGAACAGATAAAGCAGAGGCCGCCGAGCAGGGGGCGATCGCCCAGCCAGCTAGCCATTTCAGTCTCCACATCCAGCCCATTCTGCAGGGTAATCACCGCCGTCTGCGGTCCCAGCAGCGGCTTGAGCAGGTCTGGCAGTCGATGATTCTGGGTTGTCTTCAGGGCAACAAAGACCCCATCCACCGGGGGCATAGTGCGGGTATCGGCATGGGCATGCACCTCCGACAGCACAAAGTCCCCATTCACCGACTCGATTACCAGACCCTTCTGGCGCACCGCCTCAAAGTCGCTATGCAGCAGAAAATGC
>PYEQ01000361.1 GCA_003017785.1 filamentous cyanobacterium CCP5
GAGCCGTCTGAACTGAAGCGAAAGTCGGAGCGATCGCCATGCTAACTCTGTACCACACCCCCTTATCGATCAACTCCCGCCGGGTCTGGGTGGTTCTACTAGAGAAAGGGCTAGAATTTGAGACCGTTGAAGTAGATCTTGGCGGCGACCAGTTCAAGCCGGAGTTTCTGGCGATGAACCCGTTCCACCACATCCCGGTGATCACCGATGGGGACACCACGGTGATTGAGTCCTTTGCCATTCTCGACTACCTGGATGCCCGCTATCCGACCCCGGCGATGATGCCAACATCTCCCGAGGCGATCGCCCGGGTACGGATGGTGCAGATGGTCACCCTGAATGAACTGCTGCCCGCCCTGACGCCCCTGACGCGAAAATTCATGGGCTTTGGGGAACCGGATCCAGAGGCCATGGCTAAAGCCCACCAGCAGGCGGACAAAGTTCTAAGTTTCTGCCAGCAGCAGTTGGGCGACGGCCCCTGGTTTGGCGGCGACCAGATCACCCTGGCGGAGGCCGTCCTCGGCACCGTTACCCCCTGGTTCAAAGGCATGGGGGTGGACATGGCCCAGACGCCCCAGATGCAAGCCTGGACCGAGCGGCTGATGGCCCGCCCCGCCTGGCAGCAAACCCAGCCCACGGAAGAGATGCTGGCCGCCTTCCGAGATCGCATGGCGAAGCTGATGGCCCAGCGCCATGGTTAGGCTTCGGCTCCGCTCAGCCCGCGACTGCCAAAGCCATGGTTGAGCATAGCCATTCGTTCTGCGTTTCCCGACCGATAGTTCTCTCTGACCAGATCCCAATGAACATTCCCCAAACGCCTGCTTCCAAAAGCTTCAAAAAACACCAGGCCTGGCTGCGGGGGCAGGTGGGTAAGGCGATCGCCGACTACGCCATGATCCAGGACGGCGATCGGGTGATGGTGTGCGTTTCCGGGGGCAAAGACTCCTATACCCTGCTAGATATCCTGCGGCGACTCCAGCGCAGCGCCCCGATTTACTTCGAGATCCTGGCGGTCAACCTGGACCAGAAGCAGCCCGGCTTTCCCGAGCACGTCCTGCCCGACTATTTTGAGGCGATCGGCGTCCCCTACCGGATCGTCGAACAGGACACCTATAGCACCGTCAAGCGGGTCATTCCCGAGGGTAAAACCATGTGTGGCCTGTGTTCGCGGCTGCGACGGGGCATTCTCTATCGGGTGGCCGCGGAGGAAAGAGCTACCAAGATTGCCCTCGGCCACCATCGAGACGACATGGTGGAAACCCTGTTTCTGAATATGTTCCATGGGGGTCGGCTGAAGGGTATGCCCCCCAAGCTACTCACCGACGATCACCGTCATATCGTCATTCGTCCCCTCGCTTACTGCCCCGAAGCCGATATTGCCCGCTACGCCCGCTACTGCCAGTTTCCGATTATTCCCTGCACCCTCTGCGGCTCCCAGGAAAACCTCCAGCGGGCCCAGATTAAGCAGATGATCCAGGACTGGGAGCGCCAGTGGCCAGGCCGCGTAGATAGCCTATTTCGCAGCCTGCAAACGGTCTCTGCCTCCCATCTAGCCGACCCCAATCTGTTTGACTTCGCCGGACTCGAATCGACCCGCCTGGAGGCGGTTGCGGATCTGGGCACAGCCGCTGACTGTCTGAGTCCCACGGCTAGTCCCTAGTCTACCTGTTGGCTCAAATCTAGGCTGTCTAAATCTATCCGGGGACAAGGGGCCTCTGAGTCCTGGGGTAGAGCGTCGAAACTGAGGGCGTCGCTACAGTCAGAATTGTCCTTTCAAGATAATTCCTATGAGCATCGAGGACCGGATTCAGGCAACGGCCAAAAACATCGAAGGCAAACTTCAAGAAGCCGTGGGAGAAATCACCGGCGACCCTAAGGACAAGGCAGAAGGCAAGGCTAAGCAGGTGGACGCCGAAGTCGCCCACGCCAAAGAAGACCTCAAAGATGAAGTCAAACAGGTGATCGACTAGCTTGTAGACCTCTAGCTTTGTTGCCAGCGACCGAAACCAGATCAAAATCTGCGGTTCTCCTACGGCTAGGTGACCGCTTCTGGAGTCGACCTGGAGTTAGCTACGGCGGGCGATTAATCGCCCGCTTTTTTGCCGCATTGTCCTCAGAAGAAGAGGTCCTCCTGTTGGTAAAACTGTGTAGCCCCAGACAAATCTGCCGCCTGATAACAAGGCTCTGTGCCTAAGGGTGGAGGGACTGCCAGCCAGCCAATTACTACAGTGAGGTAAGTAAAGGGAGGTAATCTCTATGAGTATTGATGAACGCGTTGAAGCCACTGCCAAGAATATTGAAGGCAAGGTTCAAGAGGCCGCTGGTGAAATTACCGGTGATCCCAAAGACAAGGCTGAGGGCCGGGCTAAGCAGGTAGAAGCCGAAGCCACCCACGCCAAGGAAGACGTCAAAGACGAAGTCAAGCGGAAAATCGACTAGTCCTGTTGCTAGGCTGATTCCTCTTCAGACAAGTTTCTTTCAACACGACTCTTCTTCCAAGACAAAATTCTTAGCGGGCAGCTATAGCTGCCCGCTTTTTTAATTAATCGGTTAGCAGCAGTATTTAGCAGAAAAAGGGGATGGCCGGGCGATCGCGGTTGGTCCCTAAATTTTCCCCGTAGGCGCGGCGAATGTTGTCCAGGGTCAGGGCCGCCTGGGGAGTGTCATCGGCCACTAAATGTCGATTCAGCAGCAACAGGCGATCGTAGCGGTTCAGGGTTTCCCCCCATTCGTGGCTGCACACCAGCAGGGTTTTGCCCTCGGCCTTCAGCTCTGTAAACAGCTCCAGCATGATCGTCTCAGTTTTCTTGTCGATGCCGGTGAAGGGCTCATCTAGTAAGAACAAGTCTGCCTGCTGGGCCAATGCCCGAGCCAAAAAGATCCGCTGCTGCTGTCCCCCCGAGAGCTGACCAATGGGCCGGTCTTTGAGGGCCAGCATGTCTAAGCGCTCTAAGGCCACCCTAACCCGCTCCACCATCGCCGCTGAAGGGGACCTGAGCCAGCCCGAACGCACCGTTTGGGACATCAGCGCCACGTTCCAGGCGGTAATCGGAAAGTCCCAGTCAATCTGCGATCGCTGGGGTACGTAGGCAATCTGCCGTCGCCGCCGTCGCAGGGGCGCTCCCCGAAACAGCACCTGTCCGCGACAGCGGGACAGCCCCAAGATGGCCTTAATCAAAGAACTTTTGCCAGCCCCGTTCGGCCCCAGCAGCCCCACTAGTTCCCCAGAATGCAGCTTCAGAGACACCGAGTCCAGGGCCGGGACGCCGCGATATTCGACCGACAGGTTGGAAACTTCTAGCATGGCCGATGCGCCAAAATGATAATCATTCTCGCTAAAATCATATCAAAGTTTTTTGTTTGCGGTGTAGGAGACTTTTCCATGGCCTATGTTCCAGCGGCCCTGATACATAGATTGCTAGGGACGGCAGCCGTTGCCGTTGCCGTCGGTTTGATTGGCTGTAGTCAGAATTCATCGAATTCATCAGAGTCAGGCACTACTGGGGATAGCGAAAATCCTCTTAACGTAGTCGCCACCAGCAGCGTCCTCTGCGATCTGACTGAGCAGATTGCCGCTGACACCATCGATCTCACCTGTCTGATGGCTCCCAGCCAGGATCCCCACACCTACCAGCTCAAACCCAGCGATCGCCAGAGGCTAGACCAGGCTGATTTAGTTTTCTACGGTGGCTACAATGCTGAACCCGGCATCTACCGCAGCCTTGAAGCCAGCAGCGCTGACGGCCCTAAAGTCGCCGTCTACGAAGCCGCCGTGCCCGAGCCACTGATGGTCGAGGCCCACAGCCACGCTCACGGCGAAGAAGACCATAACCATGCTCACACTGAAGAAGACCATGACCACGGCGAACCGGACGCTGAATCAGCGTCCGATGGTAGTACAGAATCTAGCCCGGTGCCTGACCCCCACATTTGGCACAGGGCTGAGCACAATGCCGAAATGGTGAAGGTGATCGCCCTCAACCTGCAGCAGATGAATCCGGCTGAGGCCGATCGCTATCGAGCCAGGGCCGACCGCTTGAGCGCAGAATTTCGCGCCCTCCATGACTGGATTCGAACTCAGGTGGAGACAGTTCCCAGCGCCAATCGCGAACTGATTACTCCCCACGCCGCCTTTAACTACTATGCCGAAGCCTATGGGCTGCGGGTCAGGGGGGCCCTCAGTGGTCTCAGTACGGCAGAAAAACCCTCTGCCGCCCAGCTAACGGCCCTAGTCGAGCAAGTCAAAGCCGCTGCTGTGCCGGCAATTTTTGCCGAAACCACCACCGCCCCAGACCTGATTCAAACCCTGGCCAAGGAGGCTGGCGTTACCGTAGCCGCTCAGCCCCTCTATGTAGAAGGTCCGGCGGAGGATGCCCAGGCACCCACCCTGCAGGCCATGCTGGTGACCAATACCTGCACCATCGTCAACGCGTTGGGGGGTAGCTGTCAGGCCGAAACGGCTCCTGGAGGAGGTTAATGCAGAATCCGATGGTCAGAGCATTGTCCAAGCCAAGCAGTCACAGCCGACTGCGGGCCTTAATTTGTAGGTAGGTATCCACCAGGGGCGTGGCAATCCTATCCGCTGGGGCATCCAGCACCATTACACTTTTTTGCTGGAGGTGACTAAATACCGCCTGCCGCTGGGCCTGAAGATCGAGGGCAACCGCCTTGACGTAGGCTCCATCGACGTCCGTCGGAACCGCCTTAGCCTGGCGATCCACCTGGGCATCCCGGAGGGTGACGCAGAAAGGCAGGTGGCGGGGCCGTAGTCGGGTTAATGCCGTCAGCAGTTCCCCAGACGCCATTTGATCGACGATGTCGGTGATCACCACCACCAGGGCTCGGCGATGCTGCTGGCTGGCAACGTGGGTGATCGCCCCCAGATAGTCGGACTCCAACAGCACCGGCTGAATTGGCGTGAGTCGCTCAATCAGGGTCCGCAGATGGGGCTGACCGCCCTGGGGAGCTAGCCAGGTGTGGAGACTGCGGTCAAAGACGCCAAGGCCGACCCGATCGCCCCGGTGAATCCCCGCCAGGGCCAGGGCCAGGGCGGCATTCAGGCCCCAGTCAAACCGGCTCAGACCGGCGATGTGGGCGGTCATCAGGCGGCCCCGGTCCAGCAAAATAATCAGGGTTTGCTCCCGTTCTGGCTCCAGTACCCGCATCAGTGGTGCACTGCGGCGGGCAGTGGCTTTCCAGTCGATAAACCGGGGGTCGTCCCCGGCGCCGTATTCCCGCAGTTCAGCAAATTCAGTCCCGACTCCTAGCCGCCGCCGCTGCCGCATGGTGCCGGTTGACTGGAGGGCGAGACGAATGGACAGCTGCCGCAGCCCAATCA
>PYEQ01000362.1 GCA_003017785.1 filamentous cyanobacterium CCP5
CGCTCGGACCTCACCCCAGAAACCGTCGAGAAAATGCGGCAAGAGATTCTAGAGGTAGTATCCCGCTACGTGGAACTCGACCAAGACGGACTGGAATTTAGCCTGGAAAACGACCAGCGGATGACCGCCCTGATTGCTAACCTGCCGATCAAGCGGATTCGGGCCACCGCCGCCGTTGAAACCGCCGCCGCCGATGACTGATGCTGCTGATTTGGGTTCTGCTAGCGGGGATATCGTCGGCCTGCATCAGGCTGCGGCCAGCCTCAATTTAGATAAGATTCAGCGGCATGTGTTTATTTGCGCCGACCAGACGAAGCCAAAGTGCTGCGACAAGGCCGCCAGCATCGTCGCCTGGGATTATCTAAAGAAGCGCTTGAAGGAACTCAAGCTAGATGGGCCCACCGAGGAGCGGCCTACCAGTGTGTTTCGCACGAAGGCGAACTGTCTGCGGGTCTGCCAGCGGGGACCGATTTTGCTGGTGTATCCGGATGGGGTGTGGTACCACAGCGCCACGCCTGAAGCGATCGAGCGGATTATTCAGGAGCATCTGATCGGCGGTCAGGTGGTGGAAGAGTATGCCTTTCTGGTGCATTCCCTGACTTTAGATGATTGAGATAACAGTAGTTTCGCTGGCTTCGACTCCGCTCAGCCAGCGATCGTCCTTTTCAGCAAGCATGTTGTACAGGTCGCTCCTTGAACAAAGAAAGGAAATGGAGCCTTTGCATAATCGCTCCCTGAGCGGAGTCGAAGGGAAAACCTGTTGTCAGGAGCCTGGAAATAAAATTTAGGAACGACGAGAAGCTCTATCGCTTATCCTCGGCAAGTCTCGATGCGAGAGAAGAAAACCTTTCCCACAAGACTAACCCTCCCCCACCAATCCCTCCGATAAACTTCCTTGGGAGATGTCCCTGAGGAGCGGCAATACTAAAAGTGATACCCAAATAAGATATGTATTTTCCTCTCACACGCCAGCCGACGGTATCGCAGAACTCCCCCCAGATTTCGTTACCCGGATATTTGCCGTCTAGCTTAGCACCACACCTAATATAGATTTCCTTCTGCACGCTGAAGCCAAACCGCCCCTTGCTGTACTTCACCCACAAACTATTAATAGTGAGCAAGTCAGCAGAGAGAAAACCCAGCAAATCTTGCGCCTCAACATCCAACCAGCTGTCTTTACCCATTGCTTTAAGCATCTGGTCGGCGGTTTCCTTATCTGCCTCTTTCCACTTACCTCCTTTCAGCAAATCCCGCAGCCTGCTGTAGTCAATCCCTGTTTCCGAGCGGAGATTATCCTCATATTCGTAGTCCGGCTGCCATTGTCGCGATCGCTGAGGAACAATAACTGGTTTCGGCTCCGAGATTTCTAACGGCTGCTGCTCTGCCGCCTCAGCTACCGACACCGACTCAGCCAAATCTGGCACAGGCGATCGCACCGGACGGCTTCTTAGCTGCTCAATAATTCCTTTGATCCCTTCGGCAATGCTGGTAAACGCTTCGTCTTGATCGTCCCAGCTTTTGACCGGCTTGAGGGGTTGAGGCAACGCTCGCAGCTTGCTCAGCTTTCCACTGCCGAAAGGCACGTCTCGCCATAGACACGATCGCAAAATGATCGGAATCACGCAAGCATCTCCAGCTTCGTGACGCTGGATTGCTTGAGCTAATTCGACTTTTTGACAATAGCGAGAGCTGATAAAGTCCGAGCTGATCAGCAGCAAAATGACCTGGGCCTGCTGCAAATTTTGCTTGATTTCCCGATCCCACTCCTGTCCAGGGGCAATGCAGCCGTCGTACCAGGTTTTGACAAAGCCATTGAGCCTGAGCGGTTCTAGATGCCCCTCAAGCTCATCGCGAAATGCTTTGTCTTTGTGGGAGTAGGAGAAGAAGACCTCTACCGCGCCGTCCATCAGCAGGTGCCCAAAGTTACCTGGTTATTGCTTCGCCAATTATAAAGAGGATTCCGGGTGAGGTTGAGGTGTTGAGGTATAGAGCCTTGAGCATCATCTCCTCCGTTGATATGCCATTGCAGGCAATCTCCACGCTACATCGGGAGATCGCCAAGCCATTCCAACCAGTGAATACGTCATTGCAGGGGATGACTATGTCGTTGCGAGAGATCGCTAAGCCGTTGTAGCCAATGAATACGTCATTGCGACCGGTGAACACGTCGTTGTGAGCGACAAATATGTCGATGCGAGCGGTGCATATGTCGTTGTAGCCGGTGAATATGTCATATCGAGCGATCGCTAAGCCATTGCAGCAGATCCACATGTCGTTGTAGCTGGCAAATATATCGTTGTAGCTGGTGAACATGTCATATCGAGCGATCGCTAAGCCATTGCAATCAATCAATATGGCATTGCAGGCGATCGCTATGCTGTTACAAACGCCCTCGACCGGATTGTAAGCCGGCTCAACCAGCAGTTCCGTCAAATTCTGCTAGGATATCTGAGCTGGTGCAATCCGGTCTGCACCCAGGCTATCGACGCTGCCTGATTCAATGTTTACTGCTCTTAGACTGGACTCAATCCAACGGTTGGGATAGGGGCGTTCTGAGAGCTAAAGTTTTAGCACTATTTTTATGTCATTTGAAACCCTCGGCCTACGAGCCGAACTACTCCGGGCTGTCGCCGATCAGGGTTACGACGCCCCCACTCCGATTCAGCAAAAATCAATTCCAGCTATCCTCGACGGGCGCGACGTACTGGCCAGTGCCCAAACGGGCACCGGTAAAACCGCCGGATTCACCCTGCCGCTGCTGCAAGAGCTCAGCCCCGAAACCCCAGGCCCCCGCAAATCCGTTCTGCGGGCCCTGATTTTGACCCCGACCCGCGAACTCGCTGCCCAGGTGGCCGAAAGCGTCGAAACCTATGGTCGGTATCTGCCGCTGCGATCGGCGGTGGTTTACGGCGGGGTCAAGATTGGCCCCCAAATCAGCACCCTCCGGCGCGGTGTAGATATTTTGATCGCTACCCCAGGCCGACTGCTCGATCACCTCGGTCAGAAGACTGTTGATCTGTCCCAGGTGGAAATCCTGGTGCTGGACGAAGCCGATCGCATGTTGGACATGGGCTTCATCCACGACATCCGCAAGGTGATCCGGCACATTCCCGAACAGCGGCAAACCCTGCTGTTCTCGGCTACCTTCTCCAGGGACATTCGCGCTCTGGCCCAGGACTTGCTTTACGAACCCGAAGAAATCGAGGTGGCCGCCCGCAACACCGCCGCCGAAACCGTGCGCCACATCGTGCATCCGGTAGATCGTGATCGCAAGCGGGAACTCCTCTCCTTCATGATTGGCTCGAAAAACTGGCAGCAGGTGCTAGTCTTCACCCGCACCAAGCACGGAGCCAACCGACTGGCCGAACATTTAGAAAAAGACGGCCTCCGCAGCGCCGCCATCCACGGCAACAAAAGCCAGGGAGCCCGCACCCGCGCCCTTTCTGCTTTTAAGGAAGGCAAGGTGCGAGTTTTGGTCGCCACCGACATCGCCTCCCGCGGTCTGGACATCGACCAGCTCCCCCACGTGGTCAACTACGAGCTGCCCAACGTCCCCGAAGACTATGTTCACCGCATCGGGCGGACTGGACGGGCCGGTAACGACGGAGAGGCTGTGTCTCTGGTGTGCGTGGATGAGTTTCCGTTGCTCAAAGACATCGAGCGACTGCTGAAGCGGGACATCCCTAAGGACGTGATCCCCGGCTATGAGCCAGATTTGTCCGTCAAGCCCGAACCGATCCAGAAGAAACAGCGCCGTTCTAGCCGAGGTCGCTCTAGCCACTCTAGTTCTGCTCAAAAGGCCAGGGGCAGCAGCGGCCACCGCACCCCCAAGCCCGTGATTCGCGGTTAATTTGCAGGGGCGCATATCTATGCGCCCCGACTCCGTCAAACATGGGTGTTTTGGGATGGTCTGGCGATCGCAGCCGTTTCAGTCCGCTGTCCTACACCTCCATGGGGATAGTCGTGGCCCTCAGGATTCGGTAAATTAACATTGCAGATCACTAAGCCCCCAATGGATATCAAAACCGGTTTCGTCGGCGCAGTCGGCAACACCCCTCTGATTCGTCTTGATAGCTTTAGCGACGAGACTGGTTGTGAGATTTTAGGCAAAGCGGAATTTCTCAATCCCGGTGGTTCTGTGAAAGACCGGGCCGCCCTCTACATCATCGAAGACGCCGAGAAAAAAGGACTGCTAAAACCGGGCGGTACCGTCGTTGAAGGCACCGCAGGCAATACCGGCATCGGCCTTACCCACATTTGCAACGCCAAGGGCTACCGCTGCCTGATCATCATCCCTGAAACCCAGTCCCAGGAAAAAATCGACACCCTCCGCACCCTGGGGGCCGAGGTGCGTACCGTGCCTGCCGTGCCCTACAAAGACCCCGGCAACTACGTCAAAGTCTCTGGGCGACTGGCGGAAGAAATGGAGAACGCCATCTGGGCCAACCAGTTCGACAATACCGCCAACCGTCTCGCCCATTACGAAACCACTGCCCCTGAAATCTGGGATCAAACCGACGGCACCATCAACGCCTGGGTCGCGGCGACCGGCACCGGCGGCACCTACGCGGGGGCAGCTATGTGGTTCAAAGAAAAGAATCCCGACATCCAGTGCGTCGTGGCCGACCCGATGGGCAGCGGCCTCTACAGCTATGTCAAAACCGGTGAAATCGACACCGCTGGCAGCTCCGTCACTGAGGGCATCGGCAACAGCCGGATCACCGCCAACATGAAGGGAGCCCCAATCGACGACGCCATTAAAGTTGAAGACCCGGAAGCCCTGCGGGTGATCTACCAGTTGCTCTACAAGGACGGTCTGTTCATGGGCGGTTCGGTGGGCATCAACGTTGGCGCGGCGGTGCAGCTAGCCAAGCAGATGGGGCCGGGGCACACCATCGTCACGGTACTGTGCGACAGCGGTTCTCGCTACCAGTCTCGCATCTTCAGCCGGGAGTGGCTGGAGCAGAAAGGGCTGTGGTCGGATGAACTGTTGCCGCCCCATGGGTCATAGGGGATCTGCGAGAGGCATGGTCTGGGTGAGGGCGCGGCAGTGTCGATGTCCCTACGATGGATTGGGGCTGGTGGCATTGGACTGTTGATTTTGGTACACCATTGTTTAGAAGTAATTTTTCCAAAGAGAATTTTTAAGCTTCATGGACGTAGGTGCGCTGCGGCGAGAATACAGCCAGAAAGGACTGACGCGGGAAGACCTCAGCCCTGATCCCTTCGAGCAGTTCGAAAAGTGGTTTCAACAGGCTTGCGATGCAGAGCTGCTGGAGCCCAACGCGATGGTGCTTTCTACGGTGTCGGCGGAAGGCGCA